>CACZSA010000101.1 GCA_902783705.1 uncultured Ruminococcus sp. | reverse complement strand
TCTTGCAGATCCGACGCTTTTTTGTCCTTCCGGACGGGACCAGAGAGGACCCTCGGGTCGGGCCCTCTCTGGACTTTCCCGGCCCCAGAGGCGAAGAAGGAGCGCCTTCTCCGCCTCTGGATTCCACCTCATCCCCCTCGGGTTCAACCTCATGTATGGATCGGAAGCGTTGTTCAATGGGGGCTAAATGGTGTCATACAAGGATTACAGGGGCCGTTCCCGGTTAGACAAGCGGATTATAACATGATACGCTCAACGCCGAAGATGCAGCGGGACGTGTCAAACCTTTTACTCAATGAAGGTGCAGCGAATATGTGTTCGATCCAAGCCTAACATTTCCGCACAGCACCTTCATCTTGACGAAGTCAAAAGGGCTGACACGTGCAAATTGTGCAGAATGGCGTGAGCGAGCCACTAAATTTTCCGTGCCACTCATCATGGAGATGGCCCCTGTAAATTAAGAAACGATAGGCGAGATGGAACTTGTTCCATCCGCCGTTAGACCAAACCCCATTGAGCAAAGCTGCCATATCGCCAAGGTACGCACGCTGAGGGGTGGAGTCCAGAGGCGGGGAACGCGCCTCTGGGAGCGGTGATTGACAAGAGGCCGGCTCCGGAGGCCTCTTGTCCGCCAGCCGCGCAGGCGAAAAAAACTATCGACTTGGTCGATCCATTATCCGCAAGCGTCAGCGCGCAAACTGCACGAAATAACAAAAGCGCGTATCACGGGGAAAAGATACGCGCCTTCCATATTCTTTTACTTCAGATACCCTTGTCTGTACAGCAGCTCCGCGATGAGCACGCCGCCGCCGGCTGCTCCGCGCAGGGTGTTGTGCGACAGCCCGACGAACTTGTAGTCGAACATCGTGTCCGTGCGGAGACGCCCGCAGGAGACGCCCATGCCGCCCCAGAGATCCCGGTCGAGCCGCGTCTGCGGACGGTTGTCCTCTTCAAAATACGTGATGAACTGCTTCGGCGCGGACGGGAGGTCCAGCATCTGCGGCAGTCCGCGGAAGCTCCGCCACTCCTCGAGGATCGTCTCCTTCGGCGGGGTGTTGTCGAACGACATGAACACCGCGGCGGTGTGCCCGTCGGACACGGGGACGCGGATGCACTGCGACGTGACGAGGGGCGTCTTCGTCGGGACGATCACGCCGTTTCTCACGCTGCCCCAGATCTTGAGGGGCTCGCGCTCGCTCTTCTCCTCCTCGCCGCCGATATACGGGATGACGTTGTCGACCATCTCGGGCCAGGTGTCGAAGGTCTTGCCCGCGCCGGAGATCGCCTGATAGGTCGTGACGAGGACCTCGCGCAGGCCGTACTTGCGCAGGGGGGTGAGCATCGGGACGTAGCTCTGGATCGAGCAGTTCGGCTTGACGGCGATGAAGCCGCGCGTGGTGCCGAGGCGTCTCCTTTGGTGCTCGATGACGGCGAGGTGCTCCGCGTTGATCTCCGGGATGACCATCGGGACGTCGCTCTGCCAGCGGTTGGCGGAGTTGTTGGAGATGACGGGGACCTCGGCCTTCGCGTAGGATTCCTCGAGGGCGAGGATCTCCTCCTTCTTCATATCGACGGCGCAGAAGACGAAATCGCAGACTGCGGCGACTTTGTCCACCTCGGCGGCGTCGAGGACGGTCATGGAGCGGACGGCCGCGGGGATCGGGGTCTGCATCTTCCAGCGGCCCTCGACG
The DNA here is from genome assembly GCA_902783705.1 of uncultured Ruminococcus sp. Taxonomy (GTDB): domain Bacteria; phylum Bacillota; class Clostridia; order Oscillospirales; family CAG-272; genus UMGS1696. Next base: position 2,253 of record CACZSA010000101.1, on the reverse strand, counting down.
GCTTCCTCGTAGGGTCTGCCTGCGGAACGGGCGGACGCGGCGACGCCGGTGACCTCGAAATAGGGGTGATTTTCGAGGAGGGTGAGGAAACGCTGGCCCACCATGCCGGTCGCGCCGATGACGACGCATTTCAGTTTTTCTCTCGTGTTTGTTGTGGTTGCGGTGTTTGCCATGAGTAAATGCCTCCGCGGAGCGATGCTCCCGAATCCTGAGGGGAGATCGATGATCTTCCGAAATTCTTTTCTCTGTCGATGTTCATTATAGCAGAGAAAAAGGGAAGTGTCAACTTTTGAATGCACAAAATGTCGTCATTTTGGTGTGCCAAAATTTGTCGAAAGCGCACAGGAGGTTTCGGCGGCGGGAGAGAGGGGTTATTTTTTTGTAATTTTTCTTTTTGAGGTATCAATTTTCTTTTCTCTTCCATTTCGAGTGAGCTTGAATTTCAGGCAGACTGCGCGGCTGCGCTTGCGGGTGGGAAGGTTCCCCGGGCAGGATACGTGCGTTACAGACGCATGATTGTTCAGGCGAATGAACAGGGTGTGTCATTGCGAGGAAGGAATTTCAGCAAGCTGAAATTCAGCTGACGTGGCAATCCGTTCTCCTTTTTGAAGTCCGTACAGCAGATTCCTGCCGCACTCTTTCCCTGACACCGTTCTATTCATCCTTCGTCTTTCTCGCCGCTGCGCCGAGGGCGATGGGGGCGAGGATCATGCCGGGGACTCCGGCGAGGCGGAAACCGACGTAGGCGCCGGCGAGGGCGAGGAAGGGGTGGACTCCCGCCGCGCGTCCGATGACCCGGGGCTCGAGGAACTGCCGCACGAGCCAGATCACGGCGAGCAGGACGAGCAGCGCGATCCCCCGCCCGGCTCTCCCCGCGGCGAACGAAAGCACCGCCCACGGCACGAGGACCGTTCCGCATCCGAGCGCGGGCAGGAAATCCACCGCCGCCGTCACCGCCGCGACCGCGAGGGCATTGTCCGCCCGGATGATCGACAGGCCCGCGACGAGCTCGGCGAAGGTCACGGCGAAGAGGAGGAGCGCGCCGCGGAGGTATGAGAACGCCGCGTCCGCAGCCTGTTTCAGACGTGATCCCGCCGCGCTCGCCCATGCTTCGGGGAGGACCGCCCGCATGCCTCTCGCCGCGCCGTCCGGGTCCGCCGTCAGGTACACGAACGCGATGCCGCAGACGGCGACGGAGAGCGCACCGCGCGGGAAGCCCTCGATCCAGCCCCCGAGCGCGGACGCCGCGGCCTGTACGACGCTTCCCGCCGCCTGCCGGATGACTGCGGGGAGGATGGACGTATCGCCGAGCCGCCCGTCTCCGAGCCGCCCGTCTCCGAGCCGCTCGAGAAGCCGCTCGAAGGGGAGGCGGTCGAGAAGGTCCTCCACCGCGCTCGAGAGGCGTTCGGCGAGGGCGGGCAGGGTGCCGAGGAGGGACCAGAGCTCGGCGATGAGCTTGCCGGAGAGGAGCGCGGCAAACCAGACGGCGAGGAAGCAGAGAAGCCCCGCGTAGGCTGCCCCGCCGATCTTCCGGTCCACGCGGAACGCCCGGCTGACCGCCTCCGCCGAGGGGGATGCCATCCTTGCGAGGATATAGGCGACGAGGAAGGGCAGGAGGGCGGAGAGGAGTCCGTCCCCCGCGAACCTTGCGATCCAGACGCCCGCCGCGACGACGAGGACCGTCCTCACCCCGCGCCTGCATGACGAATTCTCCATCTTCCGACCTCCGTTTTTCGAATCTACCCATAGTATGCCCCGAATCCGCGGAAAGTGTTTGACTTTCGGGAGAAAATGGTGTACAATAGGAGGGACGGGGTGAAAGAGGGTATGCGGATGCCGCCTTGCCTCTTCCTTCCTCTACCCTTTGCGGGCAAAAACAAAACAAACGAAAGAAAGGTTCTCCGTATGAAAAAGAAGATTGTTTCCGTCCTCATGGCGATGCTCACGGCTGCCGCGCTCCTCAGCTTTGCGGCGTGTTCGAAGGAATCCTCCGCCGAGCCGGCCGCGCCCGGGACAGCCGACACTTCCGGCGGAGAAAGCGGTGAGAACATCATGATTCAGATCGAAATGGAAAACGGCGGGATCATCCAGCTTGAGCTCTACCCGGACAAGGCGCCGATCACGGTGGAAAACTTCGTGTCGCTCGTGAATGAGAAGTTCTACGATGGCCTGATCTTCCACCGGGTCATCAAGGACTTCATGATCCAGGGCGGCGACCCGGAGGGCACGGGCTTCGGCGGTTCCGGGAAGACG
>CACZSA010000100.1 GCA_902783705.1 uncultured Ruminococcus sp. | reverse complement strand
TACTATACGATGGTCCGCATGGCGCAGGACTTCTCCTACCGCGCGCCCCTCGTCGACGGACACGGCAACTTCGGCAACATCGACGGCGATACCCCCGCCGCTTACCGTTATACCGAAGCCCGCCTCTCCCGCATCGCGAACGAAATGCTCCGGGATATCGAGAAGGAGACCGTCCCGTGGGACATGAACTTCGACAATACCCGCCGGGAACCCTCCGTCCTGCCCTCCCGCTTCCCGAACCTCCTCGTCAACGGCGCGGTCGGCATCGCGGTCGGCATGGCGACCAATATCCCCCCGCATAACCTCGGCGAGGTCATCGACGGCACGATCTACCTGATGGATCACCCCGACGCGGGTGTCTCCGAGCTGATGCAGTTCATCAAGGGCCCCGACTTCCCGACGGGCGCGGAGATCCACGGCACCGCCGGCATCCTCGAAGCCTATACCACGGGCCGGGGACGCATCATGGTCCGCGCGCGCGCCGAGGTCGAGGAGGCGGAGAACCGCATCATCATCACCGAGATCCCCTACATGGTCCAGAAGAGCGAGCTGCTCAAGACCATGGCGGCGCAGGTCAACGACAAGCGCATCGAGGGCGTCACCGAGATCCGCGACGAGAGCGACCAGCACGGCATGCGCATCGTCGTCGAGTACCGCAAGGGCGCGAACGGGCATATCCTGCTCAACCAGTTCTATAAATACACCGAGCTCGAATCCACCTGCTCCGTCATCATGCTCGCGCTCGTCAACAACGAGCCGAAGATTCTCAACCTCCGCCAGGCCCTCCGCGTGTACATCCACCATCAGGAGCAGGTTATCACGGGCCGCGTGAAGTTCGACCTCGAAAAGGCCCTGCACGAGGCGCACATCAACGAGGGCTACAAGATCGCGATCGACCACATCGACGAGGTCATCTCGATCATCCGCTCCTCGCCCGACACCCCGACGGCCCGCGTCAACCTCGCCGAGCGGTTCGGGTTGTCCGAGGAGCAGACGCAGGCGATCGTGCAGATGACCCTCGGACGCCTCTCCGGGCTGGAACGCCAGAAGGTCGAGACGCGCCTTGCCGAGCTGTATCAGGCGATCGGCGAGTACCGCGCGATCCTCATGGACGAGAATAAGATCAAGGGCATCATCCGCGACGAGCTCATCGAGATCCGCGACAAGTACGCCGATGAGCGGCGCACGACGATCGAGGAGGTCGAAAACGAGATCGTCCTCGAGGACCTCATCGAGCGGCACAACGCCGTCATCACCCTCACCCGCGACGGGTACATCAAGCGGCTCCCGTCCGATGTGTACAACGCCCAGCGGCGCGGCGGACGCGGGATCATCGGCATGGCGACGAAGGAGGAGGACACCATCGAGCGCGTCGCCGTGGCGGATTCCCACTCCTACCTCATGCTCTTCACGACCGAGGGCCGCGTCTACCAGATCAAGGCGTACCGCGTCCCTGAGGCCGGAAGAACGGCGAAGGGCTCGAACATCGTGAACCTGCTCGAGGTCGGGCCGGACGAGAAGATCACGGCGATGCTCTCCGTCCCGGATCTCGAGGACACCTCCCTCATCGACGAATACGGGGACCGGAACTACCTCGTCATGGTCACGCGGCGCGGCGTCGTCAAGCGCACCCGCCTCGCGGACTTCAAGTACCAGAACAAGAAGGGCAAGATCGCGCTCGGGCTGGACGAAGGGGACTCCCTCATCTATGTCGAGCTGACGCACGGCGAGAGCGACATCCTCATCGCGACGAAGAAGGGCCAGGCCGCGCGGTTCCACGAGGACCGGGTGACGGTCATCGGACGCACCGGCAGAGGCGTGCGCGGCATTTCCCTGCGGGACGGCGACGAGGTGGCGGGCGCGTGCGTGATCGAGCGTGACGAAGAATGGCGCGCGGCGCACTGGCTCGTCACCGTGACCGAAGGGGGCTTCGGCAAGCGGATGTCGACCGACGAATTCGAGGCGAAGGGGAGAGGCATTCAGGGCAACATCCTCTGCCGCCTGTCCGAGAAGACCGGAGACGTCTGCGGCATCGCGGCGGTCACGGAGGCGCAGGACCTCATGATGATCACGAACGAGGGCACGATCATCCGGACCCCGGCGAAGGGGATCCCGGTGTACGGCAGAAGCGCGTCGGGCGTCATCCTGATGCGTCTCTCCGAGGGCGCGGTGATCTCGTCGTTCGCCTTGGCTGACAGCCAGGAGGAGAAAGAATCTGATACTCCCGCGGATTCTGAAACCGAAATGCCGGAAGGCACGGCGGAGAGCGGCGAGGGAGACGGCTTCGTCACCGACATGCAGCTCTCGGAGGAAGAGACCCCCGAAGACGCCGCCGAGGGCGAGGAGATTCCGGATGAGTCCGAAGATTCCGAACTGTAAGAATTGAGCGATCGAAGTGCGTTCGTTTCCCCCTCATCAGTCCGCTCCGCGGCCAGCCCGAGTTCATCGGAGATGAACTCGTCGACTTTGCAAAGCAAAGTCGGTTTCTCCCCCACTTCGTGGGGACGAAGCCTCACGTT
>CACZSA010000099.1 GCA_902783705.1 uncultured Ruminococcus sp. | reverse complement strand
TTCATAAAGCTCCCTGTCCCTGTCTGAGAATACGTTGAAAATCACCCGCTCCATCGCGCCGGGATGCCCGTCGAGCCAGCGCGTGACCGTTTCCGCGGCGATCTCGGCGGCCCTCTCCGGCGGGAAACGGAAGACGCCCGTCGAGATGCAGCAGAACGCCACGGTCCTGAGGCCATGCGCGGCGCACAGATCCAGGGTGTTCGCGTAGCACGCCGCGAGATCCGCCTCCAGCGCGGGCGTCAGCCGTCCCCCGACGATCGGGCCGACCACGTGGACGACCTTCTTCGCCGGGAGATTGTACCCGTCCGTGAGCATCGGGACCGCGGTCGGCTGCTCGTAGTCCCGCCCGTATCTCGCCCGGAGCGCGTTCATCTGCCGGCTGCATTCCGCGCGCAGTTCGATCCCCGCGTAGGTGTGGATGCAGTTGTCGATGCAGGCATGCATGGGCACGAAGCATCCGAGCATCTGCGCATTCGCCGCGTTCACGATCGCGTCGACGGCGAGCCGGGTGATGTCGCCCTGCCAGATCGAGATCGCGCCCGCCGTGACGGGGATGTCCCCGACGCGCACGATCCCCCGCTCCTCGGCCCGAGCGCGCAGGTATTCGTCCTGCATCCGCACGGTCTCCGCGTCCATCCGCCGGGGCATGCGGACGTTCATGAGCGAGCGCAGGAGCCGCCGTTTTCCGTCCGTATCGCGGGGCGTTTCGAGATCCCGGTACTCCCCGGAATCCTCCTTGAACCGTTCGACGAGCTGATCGAGAAGCCTCTCTTCCTGCGTCATGTCCCCTCTTCTCCTTTTTGTTCCGCATCGAGGAGCGCGCGGATCCCTTCGTCCAGATCGGCGAGGGTGTACTTCCGCATCTCCTCCTCCATCGCGCGCTGGATCGCCGCGAGCTTGCCGTCGAGGAGCGCGTGAATGTTCCGCCCCACCGGACAGTCCGGATTCGGCGCGTCGTGGAACCGGAACAGGTCCCCGTCCTCGAGCGGCTCGATCGCCTCATATACGTCGTAGAAGGAGATCTCGGAGAGAGCGCGCGTGATCTCGATCCCCCCGGTGCCCCGCGCGACCGTGATGAGCCCGGCGGCCTTGAGCTGCGCGAGGATCTTCCGGATCAGGACGGGATTGGTGTGGATGCTCGACGCGAGGAAATCGCTCGTGATCTTGTATTCGCCGCGGAACACCTCGACGCAGGTGAAAATGTGCAGCGCGACGGTGAATCGGCTGGAAATCTGCATAATCATCGCCTCCTGCCGCGGTTGTTCAATGTAACCGCTTCGGTTTCATCATACACGCTGATTATAGCACACCTTTGTTGTAATGTCAATAGTTACATCAAAAATTCTCAAAAAAACTTTTTCGCCCCGCACCCGCATCCCGGAAGCCCGAGATGGTCCCGACTTCTGCGCCGGGAGACCGCGGACAGAAAAACAGGACTGCCCGGTTCAAAACCGCCGCAGTCCTGTTCGGATACAAATTCTCCGATCCGCTCACTCCGCGCCGAGGACGCAGGCGTAGACGGTGTTGCGGATCATGCCGCGCCGCTCGTCCCACTTCAAGCCGGCATCTTCTTGCGCGCAGTAGATCCCGGTCTTGTTCTCCGGGTCCGAGAACCGAATGTTCACAAAGCGGAAACCAAATCCGCCCGCCGGGCTGTTATAATGGAGAAAAACCACGCCGGGGGTGCCGCCATGCCATACAACGAAAACCTTTCCTCCGAGGTGCGCCGCGTCATGATCCGGGAGGGATATCCCGCCGATTTCGCCGCCGCGGTCGCCCGGGAGATGAACACCGACTACCTCGCCGGGCGCATGATCGCCTATGTGCGCCGCGTCGGGCTGATCCCGCCGGAGGAGTTCGCGGACGAGATGCTCGCGATCCTCGAGGAGCGGGACCGCCTCATCGCCAAGCACCTCGCCGAGGAGGCGCAGGGCACGATCAACGACATGTACGAGAACGGCCTCGGGGGCAGGTGATCAGAGATACCGCCCCGTGACGCTCTCCGGATTCGCCCGGATCTCGGCGGGGGAGCCCATCGCCACGATCCGGCCTCCCTCCTCGCCGCCGCCCGGTCCCATGTCGAGGACGTAGTCCGCCGCCCGGATGACGTCGAGGTCGTGCTCGATCACGATGACTGTCGCGCCGCGGTCGATCAGCCGGCGGAACACCTCCATGAGGGTCGCGACGTCGAGGGGATGCAGCCCGATCGTCGGCTCGTCGAACACGAAGACGGAGTCCGCCTGCCCTCTCCCCATCTCGCTCGCCAGCTTCAGCCGCTGCGCCTCGCCGCCGGACAGACTGGGCGTCTCCTCTCCGAGCGTCAGATATCCGAGGCCGAGATCGCGCAGCACCTCCAGCCGGGTCCGCACGTTTTTGAGGTCCGCGCATTCCGCAAGCGCCTCGTCCACGCTCATCGCCATCAGCTCCGGCAGGGACCGCGCCCCGCCGTTCTTTTTTTCACGCTTCACGGCGTAGGCCTCCCGCGCGTACCGGGAGCCGCCGCAGTCCGGGCAGGGCACGTCGACGTCCGGAAGGAACTGCACGTCGAGGCTGATTGTCCCGCATCCGTCGCAGACCGGGCACCGCAGCTTTCCCGTGTTGTACGAGAAATCCCCCGCCGCGTATCCCCGCGCCTTCGCGTCCGGCGTCTTCGCATAGATCCGGCGCAGCTCGTCGTGCACGTTCGCGTAGGTCGCCACGGTCGAGCGCACGTTGATCCCGATGGGCGTCGCATCGATGAGCTTCACCTGCCGGATCCCCGCCGCCTCGATCGATTTCACATGCGCGGGCAGGGGGCGGTCCTCGATCATCGCCTCGAGCGCGGGGATCAGCCCCTCAAGCACCGTCGTCGTCTTCCCCGAGCCGGAGACGCCCGTCACGACGCTGAGCCGCCCCTTCGGAAACACCGCCGCAAGCGGCTTCACCGTGTGGATCGCGCCTGTCTCCATCCGGATCTCCCCGTCCGAGAAGAGCGCGCCGCGGGGGATGCACGAGACCGCCCTCTCCCGCCCGGGCTGCAGGAACGGACCGATCTTCGAGACGGGATTCTCCGCGATGTCTCCGACCGTGCCCTCGGCGAGGATCCGGCCTCCCCCCGCGCCCGCGTCCGGTCCGAGCTCGATGAGCCAGTCCGCGTGGGCGAGGACCTCGGTGTCATGGTCGACGAGGACGACGGAGTTCCCGTCCGCCACGAGATCGTCCATCACCCCGGTCAGCCCTTCGAGGTTCGAGGGATGCAGCCCGATCGACGGCTCGTCGAGGACGTAGAGCACCCCGGTCGTCCGGTTCCGCACCGCGCGGGCGAGCTGGGTCCGCTGCCGCTCCCCGGTCGACAGGGTCGAGGCCGCGCGGTCCAGCGAGAGATAGGAGAGGCCGAGGTCGACGAGCCGCCGCGCCGCGTGATGGAAGGACGCGCAGATGCTCTCCGCCATCGGACGCATCTCCTCCGGCAAAGATCCCGGCACGCCGCGCACCCATTCGATGAGGGCCGAGAGCGGCAGGGTGCAGACCCGGTCCAGCGTCACGCCCCGGAGCCGGATCGAGCGGGCTCTTTCATTCAGCCGCGTCCCGCCGCAGTCCGGACAGACGTCCTCGCGCAGGAATTTCTCGACGCGCTTCATCCCGGTCTCGTCCTTCACCTTCGAGAGGGCGTTCAGCACCGTCGCCGTCGCGCTGTAATAGGTGAAGTCGAGCTCGCCCGCGCTGACGCTCTCCTTGCTCTTCGGCTTATAGAAGATATGCCGCTTCTCCATCGGACCGTCATAGACGATCTCTTTTTCTTTTTCGGTCAGATCGCGGAACGGTACGTCGGTGCGCACGCCCATCGCGCGGCAGACGTCGGTCATCAGCGACCACATCAGGCTGTTCCACGGGGCGACCGCGCCCTCGTCGATGGTGAGGCTCTCGTCCGGCACGAGCGTCGCGCGGTCCACCGTCCGGACCGATCCCGTACCGCCGCACCGCCTGCACGCGCCTGCGCTGTTGAAGGCCATCTCCTCCGCGCCGATCACCGGGACGATCTCCCCGCATTCCGGGCAGCGGACCTCGACCTCGGCGGCAAATCCGAGCGTCGGCGGGACCGCGTGTCCGTTCGGGCAGGTGTAGGTCGAGCAGCGGGAGAAGAGGAGGCGGAGGCTGTTGAGCAGCTCCGTCGAGGTCCCGAAGGTGCTCCGGATCCCCGGCACGCCCGGTCTCTGGCGCAGGGCGAGGGCCGCGGGGACATAGCGCACGTCGTCCACCTGCGCGCGTCCGGCCTGGGTCATCCGCCTTCTGGTATAGGTCGAGAGCGATTCGAGATACCGCGCCGATCCCTCCGCGTAGAGGACGCCGAGAGCGAGCGAGGATTTCCCCGATCCCGACACCCCGGCGATCCCGACGATCCGGTGCAGCGGCACGTCCACGTCGATATTCTTGAGATTGTGCACCCGCGCGCCGCGGATCTCGATCTTCTCCGGCAGTTTTTTCTCTGTCATGTTTCCCTGTTCCTCCCCGCCCGCAGCTCGGCAGGCGGTCTTTTTTTGCATCTATTATACCTATTATACCGGATCGGCGCCCCGATGTCAACGCCCACTCGCGCGAAAAGCCGCGGATGCATGCGCCTCAGCCGCGGCCTTCTCTGTATGGATTCGCTCTTCCTTATTCCTTCGGCCCCTCCCCGCGCGCGAGCTTCGAGATCTGCTCCGCGATCTCGAGGAAGCCCTCGGATTTCACGAGCGCGAGTCCCTGCGCTTCGTCGCCGAGGACCACGAGGAGGCTGCCCGGCGTGATCCCGAACAGCTTGCGCGCCTTCGCCGGGATCACGATCTGCCCCTTCTCCCCGACCGTCACGACGCCGAAGAGGTGCTTTCCCTTCGGAGGCACGCCGAGGCCGAGATTCTCCCCCGCCTCGTAGTTCGCGAGGTCGTCGAGGGACACGTCGAAAAGCTCCGCGAGCCGCTTGCACCGGTCGAGATCCGGGACCGTTTCGCCCGATTCCCATTTCGCCACCGCCTGACGGGTGACGCCGACCTGCTCCGCCACCTCCTCCTGCGTGAGCCTCTTCATTTTCCGCAGCGCGGTGAGATTATCCCGAAACATGGCTGCCCTCCTTTTCGTTCGATTTCTTTTTCCCGCCGATCCCGAGGACGCACCAGCGCACGACCGGGATGCGGGAGATCACGGCGTTCAGAATCCACGCGCCGCCGAGTCCCGCGATCAGGCTGAGAAGATACGCAAGCGGCGCCGGAATATACCCGGGCTTGGCGAGGAAGAGCCCGATCGAGGAGACGCCGAGATAGTGGAAGACATAGAGCCCGAAGCTGTTTTTGCTCATCCAGCGCGTGAAGCCGTTCGAGAAATCGGCGTATTTTGCCGCGCCGGAAAGGATCGCGAGGGACCCGAACCACGCAGAAGCAGCGAAGAGCGGCGTGCGGTTGATCGGATAATCGGCGTAATTCTGCCCGAAATAGAGGACGCAGAACGCCGCGCAGCACCCGAGCGCGAGGACGAGGACCACCGGAAAGAGCTTCTTCAGCCGCTCGATCACCTCGTCGTGCGAGAACACGAAATACCCGAGGAGATAGATGATCCCGTAGAAACCGAAGCGGTAGACGACGATGAGCGGCGTGTTGCCGACCAACCCCGCGAGCCACACGGGGACGACGAGGACGAGCATCGCGATCCAGTTCGTCCGCCCGCCGAGCCTGTGCAGCCGCCCGCCCTCGAGCTTCCGGATCGGGAGCAGGAGGAGCGAGAAGACCCACAAGAGCTGGAGATACCACAGCACGCCGATCCCGGATAGACACATCACGATATACTTCACGAGCGCGGGCGCCGCATCCATCTCCGCCCCGGCACCGCTGAGGTTCATGTTGACGTACCCCTGGATGAACTGAAAGACGAAGAGTCCGACGGTCGAGGGGACGAGGAGCCGCACCGTGCGCTGACGGAGGAATTCCCGCCCGCTCCTCTGCTCAAGCGACTTCTGCGCCGCGATCCCCGAGACGAGGAAGAGCACGGGCATGAGCCACGGATAGACGATGTACTGAAAGAGATCGATGTACTGCACGGACGCGCCGCCGAGCGATCCGACGACGCCGGGGATGCCCACCGCGTTGTACATGTAGACGACGTGATAGAGGACCACCACGATCTGCACGGCCCACCGGATGTTGTCGAGGTATGACTTTCTCATAAACTTCCCACCTATGCAATGGATTGTAACATCATTATACCATCCCCGGCCCTCTTTGTCTACCAACCGAAGCGGACACGGATGCATGTTTTTCGTTCGTTTCGGTTGCGCGGAGCGCTTCCGCGAGAGATTGCGCGCGTTTTGTCCCATTCCGCGAAAAATTTATAAAATCCCGCTTGCCCGTGCGCCGTGTCTCTGGTATAATAAAACCGACGCGCAGAACAGCGCATATACATTTCGTGAAACGAAAGAGGAACCGCATGGAAATCAAAGCCATTCCGTTCAGAAAAGACGGTTTTTCGACGCAGCCCTTCGCCTTCGGCGCCGAGGAAGGACCCGCGGCGTTCGACCCGGCGGTGAAGTACCGCTCCGGGCTGACGAACTACCTGATCGACACCGGAGACGAGGTGATCCTTGTCGACACCGGACTGCCCGCCGGGACGCCCGAGGAATCCCCGGACGAGACCACCCCGATCTACACCGGGCGCGACATCTCCTCCTACATGGACGCCCTCGCCGCCCTCGGCTACACGCCCGATCAGGTGACGGCGATCCTGTTGACCCACAAGCATTCGGACCACTCGGGCGAGCTTCGCTCCTTCCCGAACGCGAAGATCTACGTGAACGAGGAGGAATGCTCCACCGACGAGCTCGCGGGAATCGAGAACATCGTCCCCGTCTCCTTCACCGACGGTCCGTACTACAACTTCCCCGCCTGCCAGAAGATCCGCGACGGGATCACCTTCATCCGCGCAAAGGGCCACACGAACGGCAACAGCATCGTCGTCGCCGAATCGGACGGGCTCTTCTACATGATCCACGGCGACATCACCTACACGGACGAGGCGCTCTACGCGAACAAGCTCTCCGTCGTGTTCGAGGACCTGCCCGCCGCCCGGGAGACCCTCGACCGCGTCCGCGAATTCATCCGGTCTCACCCGACCGTCTATCTCTCGACGCACACCCCGCTCGGCGAGGAGAATCTCGCGGCGAAGCGCGTCGTCGATCTCGACAATCCGCCCGAGACCATCCCGGTCGGCGAGGTCGTCTTCAAAACCGCATCCGGCAAGTACGTCTGCTCGGTCTGCGGCTATGTCTACGATCCCGCCGTCGGCGATCCGAAGCAGAACATCCCCGCCGGGACGCCGTTCGAGGAGCTCCCCGAGGACTGGCACTGCCCGCGATGCCGCCGGGGGAAGGACAAGTTCAACCGCGCGTGATCCGCTATGTCGGCACAGAAGGACTGCACCGAAACAGGCAGTCCTTTTCTGTTTGGTTTTTCCGCCCCGCATCCCGTCCGGCGATCCTTTGTCCAAGGCAAGCCTCTGTTTCATTTGTCCGAAACCGATTGACAGTTATCCGCGAAAATGATATAATAGGAGAAAACCACACCGGGCAAATCCCTGCCCGTTCCGAGGAGGCGGACCGATGAAGCACAGACTCTCCCGCCGCGTCAATTCCCCGCGGTTCGCGCTGCGGAAGCCGTATAAGATCCTTCTCTGCTGTCTTCTCAACGCCGCGCTCACCGTTTTCGCGGTCTTCGAGGGCATGCAGTACACATCCTCCCGCGCAGCCGTCGAGGAGGCGATGGCGAGCCGCATCTACGCCGGGACGATCGAGCCGCGGACCGAGGGGCAGGAACGCCTCGACGCCGCCTCCACGCTCGAGGAGCCGATCACCGAGGAGGCCCTCGCGATCCTCGAGGAATCCCCGTGGATCACCTCGCTCCGCCTCCGGAACACGCGGGCCGCGCTCTTCGCCGACGGGAAGAAGTTCCCCGCTTACGGCGTCCAGCAGTACGTCGCGTTCGTCGGGCGGATCAGCGGGAAGATGTACCGCCGCCGGGGAATCAATTTCACCGCCGGGACGATCCTCGACGAGACGGGCTTTCAGGCGGTGCCGTCCGTGATCACAGCGGGCGATCCCGACGCCTATCCGACCGACGTCTCGGAGTCCGAGGGGATCATTGTCTGCAATTATACAAGCGAAGACGCCGTTCTCCCCGTCGATCAGGACAGGACCTACTTCTTCTTCGGGAAAACCAACATCCGGAACATGACCAACCTCGCCTCGAACTTCACCGTCTACCACGCCGACTCGGCGGACGGGATCGAAGCCCTCCTCACGCGCGGCGCGCTCATCCCGAAGGACGACCTCACCCTCTCCGACGAAGAATTCGGGGCGCGGGTGATCCGGGAATACGGCCTCGAGACTGTCGCCGCGCGCCTCGACGACGCCGTTTCGATGATCGAGGTCGTCGAGGTGGACACGCCCGCGGACCTGCTCGCGTACTACAACGGAAAGCTGCGCGTGCCGCGGGGCCGGATGATCGAGAAAACCGATCGGGGACGGGCCGTCTGCATGGTCTCGCCCAAGCTCTTCTCCGACCTGAAGCTCGCCGTCGGCGCGAAGCTGTCCCTTCGGCTCGCGGATACGGCCTACCGGACCTCGTCGGGCGGATGGCGCGGGATCCCGGAGCTCGAGGATCTCACCGTCCTCGACTACGGGAAAGCTCGGGACTACGAGGTGATCGGCACCTTCTCGCACAGCGGCTACCCGGACTACACGATCTTCATCCCGAAGCAGGGAGACGTGCGCGACGCCCCCACGGACAGCCGGAACATGACCTTCACGCTCGCGAAGGACGACTACGAGAAATTCCTCTTCGAGACGGAACCGCTTCTGAACGCGGCGGGGTACAACGTCATCCTCGTCCGTCCCGATTACGCCGATCTCGAAGCGCAGTTCGACGCGCTCGAACAGAACGGGACGTCCACCGTCGTCACCTCCTGCCTCGCCCTCGCGGCGGGACTGGCGCTCACGGCGGGGATGCTCATCCTCTTCTGGCGTCCGGAGTACACGACCCAGCGCATCCTCGGCGCGAAACGGCGGGAGGCCGTCGGCGTCTACGGCAGCGTGTTCGCCGTTCTCGTCCCCTTCTCCCTCCTCTTCTCCGCCGCGGCGACGCTCCTCCTCGGCGTGACCGGACTCTCCCCCGCCCTCGCGCCGGAGAATCTCACCCTCCCCGCCGTGACCGTCATGGTCGGCTTTGCCGCAGCGGAGCTCGCCTTGCTCGCCGTGATCGTCCTCTCGGCGGCGCTCATACACGACCGGAAACGGTTCGGGAAAGGATAAGGCGGTGACAGGATGAATCGAAACAATCTTCTCCCCCTCCTCCGGCGATGGCGTGTCTGGCTCGTCCTCGCCCTCTCCGTCGCCGTCCTCTTCGTCTCCTGCGCGCTCCTCGCCCGTGCAGTGAAGAACGGCGCGGCAGAGATCTCCCGGGCCTACGAATCCCTCACGATCCGCTTCTCCCTCTCCGGCGGGCGGGACACCCTCTCGAGCGGCGCGTCCGTCGGCCTGCATCAGATCCGCAAGCTGCAGAAGACGCGGTATTTCTCCTCGATTGAATGCGACGACATCAGCGCCTCCGCCATGACCGCCTCGTCGGATCCTGTCACGATCTGGCAGACCTTCGCCCCGACCTCCGTCACGGTTCTCGAAGGGGAGCGCACCGAGGGCTATTGGCTCACGCAGGACGTCGCGGACCGGCTCGGCGTCTCCCTCGGGGACGAGATCAACGTCTGCCCCTACAACATGATCACCATGGAACCGCTTCTGGACTACGGCTCCTCCTATCCCGTCACCGCCATCATCGAGGGCAGCTCCCGCTTCTACGTCCCGGACGACGTCTTCGACAGGGTCAGCGGCGTCACGGGCGGCGGGCGGCGGTACTACTTCAACTCCTTCCGCTTCACCCTGCGCCGCACGCACAACGAGAAGCTCGATTCGATCCTGCGCGAGATCCAGCGCATCTTCAACGGCCCGACGTCGTACGAGTGGAACAAATATATCACCGTCGACTACAACGCCGCCGAGGTCGACGGGATGATCAAGCCCCTCGTCAAATCGCAGGCATCGGCGGCGTTCTTCGAGCGGATCTTCCGGCGTCTCCTCCCGCTCGCCGTCTACGCACTCGAGGTCTTCTCCCTCCTCGGCTTCACGAACGAGATCGGCGTGCGCCGGATGCTGGGCGAGCGGTTCGCGGGCGTCTTTTTCGGGATCTTTCTCCCGGTCCTCGTCCTCTCGCTCCCCGGCTACGGGCTGGCGGCGGGTCTGCTCGCGCTCCTCGGACTGACGGGCGACGTGTCGTGGACGCTCTTCTTCCTGCACCTCGCGGGGACCGCCGTCCTCACCGCCGCGCTCCTTGCCGCCCTCACCGCTGCGCCGCCGCTTCTCCTCCTCCGCTCCCGCGAGGACGGGTGAATTTCTGAAAATACCCGCGCATTTTTGAAAAATCCCTTGAAAGTACGATAAAAATATGGTATTATGTTTTCACCGCTAAAACGAAAGGAATCGAATCCCCATGAATTACCGCGAATTCGGAAAAACCGGCGAGAAAATCTCCGCCCTCGGCTTCGGCTGCATGCGCTTCCCGGAATACAAGGAGGGCGAGCAGATGTTCGTCGATCAGGACAAGGTCGACGAGATGATCGCCTATGCCTATGAGAACGGCGTCAACTACTTCGATACGGCGCCCGGCTACTGCAATCAGCACAGCGAAGCGGCCCTCGGACGCGCCGTGAAGAACTTCCGCGACAAGATCCTCCTCTCCACGAAATGTCCGATGGACAAGGGCATGGGCCGCGAGGGCTACCGCCGCCGTCTCGAGCACAGCCTCGAGCAGCTCGGGACCGACCACGTCGACTTTTACCACTTCTGGGGCATCAACCGCGGCGTCTTCGACGACCTGATCCTCGGCGAGGGTCTCCTCGAGGAGGCGGCGAAGGCGAAGGCGGAGGGCCTCATCCGGCACATCTCGTTCTCCTTCCACGACCATCCGTCGGCGATCCAGCACATCGCGGACACCGCCGAGGCGCGCGGCATCCCGATGGAATCCATGCTCTGCCAGTACAACCTTCTCGACCGCTCGAACGAGGAGATGATGAAGTACGTCCATGACAAGGGCCTCGGCACGGTCGCGATGGGACCCGTCGGCGGCGGACGTCTCGCGGCTCCCACGGATCTCTACGCGAAGCTCACCGGAAAGCCGTCGATCTCGACCTACGAGCTGGCCTTCAAGTTCTGCCTCGGCAACCCGAGCCTGTGCTGCGCGCTCTCCGGCATGCAGACGCTCGACATGGTGCAGAAGAACGTCAAGGTCGCCTCGGACGACACCGCCTTCTCCGCCGGGGAATGGGAACAGCTCGGCAAGGCGATGGAGGAGATCAGGAAGTTCTCCGAGCTCTACTGCACGGGATGCAAGTACTGCCAGCCCTGCACCGTGGGCATCGACATCCCGCGGATCTTCGAGATGTGGACCTATTACAACGTCTACGGCCTGAAGGACCACGCGAAGAACATGTGGAAGGACTACGTCCGCCGCGGCGGGAAGACCTTCGACGACTGCATCGGCTGCGAAGCGTGCGAGAGCAAATGTCCCCAGCACCTCGAAATCATAAAGAACCTCGAGATGGTCTGCAACACGCTGAAGGGCTGAGAACATCTGTATGGATTCGCGGCTGTCCCAAATAAATCTGGTGCCGTTTGACTTCACTATCAACTGAACGATTGTCATTGCGAGGAGCGAATTTCAGCAAGCTGAAACTCAGCTGACGTGGCAATCTCTCCGAAATTGAAGAGCAGGATGGAAGCCGGGTACAATTTCAGATAAGCTGTGCATGATATTGTCACCAATTTTCTGCCTGCGTCACCCGGTTTGGGGAGATTGCCGCGTCAGGCGTCTTGGGACGCCTTCCTCGCAATGACATCGTACATCGGCAGTAATTCCTTGTCCGGAACCCATTTTCAAACAGAAAAAAGGCTGTCGCATTGCTCCATCAACGGAGTGAATGCGACAGCCCATTTTTGTTTATTGCTTTATTAC
>CACZSA010000098.1 GCA_902783705.1 uncultured Ruminococcus sp. | reverse complement strand
CTTCACGATCGGCGAGAACATGAACATCCGCCGCTTCGTGATCGTCGACGGCATCACCTCCACCTATATCCACGGCGGCGGCATCGCCGGTGTTATCGTGAAGTTCGACACCGACGCCGAGACCGCGGGCAAGCCGGAATTCGCCGAATACGCGAAGAACGTCTGCCTCCAGATCGCGGCAGGCACGCCTCCGACCTACGTCACGAAGGAAGACGTTCCGGAGTCCGTCCTCGCGGAAGAAAAGGAAATCCTCGTCGCTCAGCTCAAGAACGACGAAAAGAACGCGAACAAGCCCGACGCCATCCTGCACAAGATCGTGGAAGGCCGTATCGGCACGTTCTATGAGAGAGCCTGCCTGAACGAGCAGAAGTACGTCAAGGACGACAGCATCACCGTCGGCCAGTACACCGCTCAGACCGCGAAGGCCCTCGGCGCCGACATCAAGGTTGTCAGCTTCGTTCTCTACGAAAAGGGCGAAGGTCTCGAAAAGCGCGAAGACAACTTCGCGGAAGAGATCGCGCAGCTCACCGGCAAGGCGCAGTAAGCTCTGCAAAATGAAAAGAGCCTCGGAGAAATCCGGGGCTTTTTTGCGCCTCCGCCGCGCCGATTCGTTAGGCGGCATAAAAATTTGCCAATGAATTTACGGATTGTCTATTGACCTCGGCGGGGAAATAGGGTACAATAGGGAAAACAGGTTCAGGTGGGAGGATTACATCGATGCAGAACGAAGGAAAACGCTTCGGACGGGTGCTTCTCAAGCTCTCCGGCGAAGCCATCGCCAATAAGGAAACCGGGGAGATCTTCGACGCCGCAATGGTCGCGAAAATCGCCGATATCATCCGGCAGCTCGTCGCGGAAGGCACCGAAGTCGGCGTCGTCATCGGCGCGGGCAATATATGGCGCGGAGCCTACGGAAAGGGTGTCCGCCGCGCGAGAGCCGACCAGATGGGCATGCTCGGCACCATGATCAACTGCCTCCGTCTTGAGGACGCGGTCGAGAAAACCGGGACTCCCGTCACCGTCATGTCCCCCGTTGCGATGAATTCCTTCGCCGAGCAGTACAATTTCCGCACCGCCTGCGAGTATCTCGCCGAGGGCAAGGTCGTCATCTTCGGCGCGGGCCTCGGCATCCCCTATATCTCCACCGACACGGCGGTCGTCGTGCGCGGCGCGGAGATCGGGGCCGACGTCATCCTCATGGCGAAGAACGTCGACGGCGTCTACACCGCGGATCCGAAAAAGGATCCCGCCGCCCGCCGCTACAGGAAGATCAGCTACCGCCAGTGCGTCGACGACGACCTCCATGCCATCGACGAATCCGCCGCCCTCCTCGCAGGAGATCAGGGCATCGATTCCTACGCCTTCTCCCTCGCCGATCCCGACAACATCCTCCGGGTCGCCCGCGGGGAAGAGATCGGCACCCTCCTCACCGCCGCCGAGTGCGAAGCGGAGCTCTATCCCGAAGCCTGAACGCAACCCGAATCATCTCGAAGGAAATAAAGGAGACCGAAATCATGAAACTCGAAACCAAAGATTATGAGAACCGGATGAAGAAGTCCATCGAGGTCTATAAGGAGGCGCTGTCCATCATCCGCGCGGGCCGTGCCAACTCCGCCGTCATTTCCAAGGTGACTTTTGAGTATTACGGAGCCCCCACCGAGATCACCTCCATGGCGGACGTCAAGGTGACCGACCCGAAGACCCTGGTCATCACCCCCTATGACGCCTCGACCCTGAAGGCCATCGAAAAGGCCCTCCTCGCCTCCGACGTCGGCATCACGCCCATGAACGACGGCAAGGTCATCCGCCTTGTCTTCCCGCAGCTCACCGAGGAGCGCAGAAAAGAAATCAACAAGAACATCTCCAAGATGAGCGAAGAGGCGAAGGTCGCCATCCGCAACATCCGCCGCGACGCGAACGACAAGTCCAAGGCCATGAAGAAGAACTCCGAAATGACCGAGGACGAGCAGAAGCAGTCCGACAAGGAGATCCAGACCCTCACCGACAAGTACATCAAGGAAATCGAGGGCATCACCGAAGCCAAGGAAAAGGAAATCATGGAGATCTGACAGGGAACACGCGCGCCCGGCACCGGATGGAGTCCGCCGCCGGGCGTTTCCTGCGACTCCCGGATCTCCCGATCCCGCACGAACACCTCCAGTTCCAGAGCCTGCGACGCGGGCTCTGTTTCCTGTCGGGATAAAAAGCGCGGTCGATGAAAACTTATCGAAAAACGATAAAAACATGTTGACAATCGTTTGAATCCGTGCTATAATATTGTCAACAAATCCAGACAAAGACCGGGTGCATTATGGCAATCAACCGAGAAATACAGAACGCCCCCGTCACGGAGCTCGTGAAGAAGTCCTCCCTCCGGCACATTGCGTTCATCATGGACGGAAACGGACGCTGGGCGAAGAAGAGAATGCTGCCGCGCGAGGCCGGACACAAGGTCGGCGCGGACAACTTCAAGACCATTGTCCGCTACTGCAAGAAGATCGGCATCGAATGCTGCACGGTCTACGCCTTCTCCACGGAAAACATCCGCCGCCCGCAGAGAGAGGTCGAGGCCCTTTTCCGCCTGCTCATCTCCTTCATCGAGGAGGCCGGGGAGGAAGAGGACATCGAATTCCGCTTCATCGGCGAACCGGGCGAGCTCGGCGAGACCATCGGACGGCGCACGCGCGAGCTCGAGGACGAGACGCGGGGACGCCCCTACCGCCTCAACATCGCCTTCAACTACGGCGGACGCGCGGAGATCGTCCGGGCCGTGAACCGCCTCATCGCCGAAGGGAGGACGACGGTCACGGAGGAAGACATTTCCGCGAACCTCTATACAAACGAATGCCCGGAGCCGGATCTCATCGTGCGGACCGGGGCCGAAATGCGCCTCTCGAACTTCCTGCTCTGGCAGTCGGCATACGCGGAGCTCTATTTCACCGACCGTCTCTGGCCCGATTATACGACGGCGGACGTCGACGAGGCCGTGCGGGTCTTCGCGTCCCGTTCGCGGCGCTTCGGCGGGCTGGACAAGGACGATCCGGCGTCCCGGAGCAAACAGGAGGGAACATGATATGCTGAAACGCGTCATCACGGCGATCGTCGCCATCGCGGTCTTCATCCCTGTCTGCTGGTTTTCGGACAGATTCGCCGTCTGGCCCGTCGCCATGACGATCCTGTCCGTCGTCGCGGCGTGGGAAATGACGAAGTGCGTCGGAGCCTCGAAGCACATCTCTCTGCTAATTCCGGCTTTCTTCGCTTCCGTCAGCGTTCCCTTTGTGTGCTGGCGGTTTCCCGGCAATCCCTGGGCGTGTATCCTCGGGATCTACGTCCTCTGTCTTCTCTGGACCTTCGCAGCGGACGTGTTCTCCCGCGGAAAGATCGACTACGAGGTCTCCGCGGCCTCGTTCATGGGGATCTTCTACACCGCCTTCTCCTTCGCCTGTCTGATCCTTCTGCGGATGAACACAGGCTCCTACCGCTATCTCCTCGTCTTTATCGGGCCGTGGGTGTCGGACACCTTTGCGTATCTCACCGGGCGGGCGATCGGAAAACACAAGCTCATCCCCGAGGTCTCCCCGAAGAAGACCGTCGAGGGGGCGGTCGGGGGAATCGTATTCGCCGCGCTGGCGTTCGTGCTCTACGGCTGGATCATCAAGCGGTTCTTCGCCCCGTCGATCGACGTGAATCCCCTTTTCATGGCGCTCTCCGGCGTGATCGTCGCGGTGATCTCCCAGATCGGCGACCTCGCGATGTCGGTCATCAAGCGGCGCTACGGCGTGAAGGATTACGGGAACCTCTTCCCGGGGCACGGCGGCGTGCTCGACCGCTTTGACTCCGTGCTCCTCACCGCGCCCGTGCTGGTGATCCTCTCGCAGATCCCCGCGCTCTCGGCCTATCTCGTTTAAACAGGACATTTTTATGGTGAATTTGAAACCGAATCCCGCCTTCCGGGCCTCCTCGGCCTGCGTGCTCGGCGCGACCGGATCCGTCGGGTCCCAGACCCTCGATGTGCTCGCAGAGCTGGGGATCCCCGTCGTCATGCTCACGGCGGGCGAGGGAGCCGAACGCTTTGCCCCGGTCGTGAGGCGCTGGCGTCCGAAAATCGCCGCGATGGCGAGCGAAGACGCGGCGGCAAGGCTCCGGGAGCTGCTCGGGGACGACGCGCCGGAGATCCTCTGGCGGCCCGACGAGGTCCTCGACGCCGTGCGCCATACGTCGGCGGACATCATTTTCCACTCCGTCGCGGGGCTGGCGGGGATTGACTCGGCGCTCGCAGCGGCGGAATCCGGAAAGCGCGTCGGCATGGCGAACAAGGAGGCGATCATCGCCTGCGGGGATCTGATCTTCTCGCGCATGGCGGCCTCGGGCGGGGAGATGATCCCGGTCGACAGCGAGCACAGCGCGATCTACCGCTGCCTCGAGGGACGGGATCCCGCGGATCTGCGGCGCATCCTGCTCACGGCGTCCGGCGGTCCCTTCTTCGGACGCACGGCGGAGGAGCTGAAATCCGTCACGCCGGAGGAGGCCCTCGCGCATCCGACCTGGAAGATGGGGAAAAAGATCACCGTCGATTCCGCGACGCTCATGAACAAGGGCTTTGAGATCATCGAAGCCGTGCGGCTCTTCGGCGTCCCCGAGAACCGGGTCGACGTCCTCGTGCACCGCCAGAGCATCGTGCATTCGATGGTCGAATGGAACGACCGCACGCTGCTGGCGCAGCTGGGACGCCCGGACATGCGCGACTGCATCCGCTACGCCGCGACGGCGCCGCATGCGGCACGGGTGAGCGATCCGCCGCTCGATTTCTCCGCCGTCGCCTCCCTCACCTTCGCCCGTCCCGACACGACGGCATTCCCCCTCCTCGAAGCGGCCCGTGAAGCCGTGCGGATGGGCGGGACCGCGCCGGTCGGACTCATCGCCGCGGACGAGGAAGCCGTCGACGCGTTTCTCGCCGGACGGATCGGATTCACCGATATCGCCGCGGTCGTGACGGATACGCTCGGGCGGATCGGGATATCCTCTGAAATAAACACGGAAACGGCGGCATATACTGTCGGAGAAGCCCGACGGCACGCGCGCCGCCAAATCGGTCTCATGCAAAGGATGTGATCGTATCAATATCGGAACGATTCTGCTCGCCCTGCTCATTTTCGGATTTCTCATCTTCATCCACGAGTCGGGGCACTATCTCACCGCGCGTCTCTTCAAGGTGAAAATTCAGGAGTTCTCCATCGGCATGGGTCCGAAGCTCCTCACGCGCGTCTCGAAGAAAACCGGGATCTCCTACTCCCTGCGCGCCCTGCCCGTCGGCGGATTCGTCGCGATGGAGGGCGAGGACGACGATTCCCCGGATGAAAACGCCTTCCGCAAAAAGCCCGTCTGGCAGCGCATCCTCATCACCGCCGCCGGGGCTGCCATGAATATCCTCGTCGGCATGCTCGTCATGTTGATTCTCGTCTCGACGATGAAGGTCCTGCCCTCGACGACCATCGGCGCGTTCGTGCCGGACGAGGACGGGGTCTGCTACGCCGAATCGGGCGGCCTGCGCCTCGGGGACGAGATCGTCGCCGTGAACGGGACCCGTACGCACATCGCAAACGAGGTCGTTTATCAGATCATGCGCAACGGCCTCGAGCCCCTCGACATCACCGTGATCCGGGACGGCAAACGCGTCGTCGTCGAGGATGTCCTCTTCCCGACCTTTACCGAGGGCGGCACCCGCTTCGGCACGGTCGACTTCAAGGTCACGCCCGAGGAGATCAACCCCGGCGTCGTCCTCAAGCACGCGTTCTACCGCTCCACGTCGACGATCCGCATGATCTGGGAGTCCCTCTTCGATCTGATCCGCGGGCGGTACGGTATGGAGAGCATCTCCGGTCCCGTCGGCGTCACCAAGGCTCTCGGCGAGGCGGCGGAGCAGGGCGCCACGGATCTCGTGTACCTCGCCGTCGTGATTTCGATGAACCTCGGCGTGATGAATCTCCTGCCCCTGCCCGCGCTCGACGGCGGACGCCTGCTCTTCCAGTTCATCGAGCTGATCCGGGGCAAGCCCGTCCGCGCGGAATTCGAGGGCTACGTCCATTTCGCGGGGCTGGTCGCTCTCATGATCCTCATGGCGGTCGTCGCCGTGAAGGACGTCATCAGCCTCCTTTGATTCCCCGACTCTGAAAGGCGGACCATCGGCATGAAAAACACCCCCTCCCGCACAATCCGTGCGGGAAACTTGTATATCGGCGGCGGTCATCCCCTGACCGTGCAGTCCATGACCAATATCCCGGCGGAGGATACCGAGCGCTCCGTCACCCAGATCCTCGCCCTCGAGCGCGCGGGATGCGACATCGTGCGTCTTGCGGTGCCCTCGGAGCGCGCGGCGGAGGTCTTCCGCGCGGCGAAGAAGGCGGGGGCGAAGGTCCCCCTCGTCGCGGACATCCATTTCGATTACCGCCTCGCCCTCGCCGCGATCCGGGGAGGCGCGGACAAGATCCGCATCAATCCCGGCAACATCGGCGAGTGGTGGAAGGTGAAGGAAGTGGCGGACGCCTGCCGGAATGCGGGGCTGCCCATCCGGATCGGCGTCAACGGCGGGTCGCTCGACAGGCGGCTCCTCGAAAAGTACGGCGCGCCGACGGCGGAAGCGCTCGCGGAATCCGCGCTGGAGGAGGCGTCCGTGCTCGAGGACTGCGGCTTCTCCGATATCGTGATCTCGATCAAGTCCTCGAACGTGACGGAGATGCTCGCCGCCAACCGCCTTGTGCGGGAGCAGTCCGATTATCCCCTGCACCTCGGCGTCACGGAGGCCGGGGACGACTACTCCGGGCTCGTGAAGAACGCCATCGGCATCGGCGCTCTGCTTGCGGAGGGCATCGGCGACACGCTCCGGGTTTCCCTCACCGCCGACCCCATCGAGGAGGTCCGGGCCGGACGCGAGATCCTGCGCGCGCTCGGGATGGATCCCCGCGGCTCGATCGACGTCATCTCCTGCCCCACCTGCGGGCGGACGAAGATCGATCTGATCGGCCTTGAAAAGCGGTTCAAGGAAGCCGCCGCCGGGATCGATCCCCATGGGAAGCGGATCCGCGTCGCCGTCATGGGATGCGTCGTCAACGGTCCCGGCGAGGCGAAGGAGGCCGACTTCGGGATCGCGGGCGGCGACGGCTGCTGCGTCTTCTTCGGACGCGGGGGCGAGCGGGAGAAGCTGTCGGAGAACGAAGCCCTCGCGCGCCTCATCGAGGAGACCCGCCGCGCCGCGAACAGCTGAATCATACGAATACGACTGAGAATCACAGATACAGGAACAACGCCATGCCAGACAAATCCACACGCACCCTGTCGGATATTTTCTCGAAGATCGCGCCGACCCTCACGGGGGTGAGCCGCGACCTCTTTCTCGAGGCGACCGATGTCCGGCTCAAGGTCAGCCGGGAGGCCCGGATCGCCGAGGTGAACTGCGCTCTGCCGCGGCTTTACCGGAAGCGGGATATCTATGCCCTCGAGGCGAAGATCAAGGACGCCTACGACCTCGCGCAGGTCCGCATCCTCACGCACTACGATCCCGCGCTCTTTTCGATGGACTACATGAGCGAGATCCTCACTGAGGCCGGGCGCGTCGGCGTCGTCTGCAACGGCTTCTTCGACCGCTACGAGCTCGAATCCGAGGGCGAGCGGATCACCGTGTCGATCCCGTTCTCCCGCGGGGGGATCGGGCTGCTCGACCTCGCCCAGACCGCGCGGGTGATCGAAGGGATCCTGTACAGCGAATTCGGCCTGCGCTTCGACGTCTCCATCGAGCAGACGAAGAACGCCGACGAGGAGCACGCGGAGTACCTCTCCCGCCAGCTCGAACGGCTCAACGCCACCTCCGCCGAGATCCTCACGCGGTATGAGAAGATGGAGGCCGAGGCCGCCTCCGCACCGCCCGCGAACGAGACGCCCGCCGAGGAGGAGAAGCCCGTGCTGCCCCGCGTCGACTCGCTCTTCGACGGCAATCCGACCGCCGAGGTGCTCGAGGACGGCAAGATCCGCTGCGGACGCATCACGTTCGACTGCTCCGCGCCCGAGGTGGTCTTCGGCGAGCTCTTCCCGATCGAGGGCGTCAAGCCCCTGCGTTCGATCAAACACCCGGAGCGCGGCGCGGTGATCCTCTGCGAGGTCTTCTCGATCGAGCAGAAGGAGACGCGGCGCGGCGACAAGGTGATGTTCACGATCGCCGCCACCGACCGCGAGGCGTCCATCTACATCAAGGTCACCGTCCCCGCGGAGGCCGCGAACGACACCGAGGCGCTCTTCTCGAAGGGCAAGCAGTACGCCGTGCGCGGGACGATCAAATCCGACAAGTTCGACAACGACCTCTACATGCAGTTCACCGACATCCTGAAGGTGAAGGAGGCCGCCCGCATGGACCGCGCGCCGGAGAAACGGGTCGAGCTGCATCTGCACACCGTCATGTCCGCGATGGACGCGACGAACAAGGCCGACGATATCGTGAACACGGCGTTCAAGTGGGGACACCGCGCCGTCGCGATCACGGACCACGGCAATCTCCAGTCCTTCCCGGTCGCCATGCTCGCCGCGGACAAGCTGGAGGATCAGATCAAGGTCCTCTACGGCGTCGAGGCGTATTACGTCGACGACACCGCGCGCGCCGCCTACCGCGGGGAGGACGTCACCTTCGACGACGAATTCGCCGTCTTCGATATCGAGACGACGGGCCTTTCCGCTGCGTCGAACAAGATCACCGAGATCGGCGCGGTCATCTTCAAGAACGGCGAGATCCTCGACCGCTTCAACTCCTTCGTCAATCCCGGCGTCCACATCCCGGAGAACATCACCGAGCTTACCGGGATCACGGACGAGATGGTCGCGGACGCGCCGCCCGTCGGGGAGGTGCTGAAATCCTTCTACGAATTCGTCGGGGACCGCATGCTCGTCGCGCACAACGCTTCGTTTGACACGGGCTTCATCCGCACGGCGTCGGAGCAGAACGGCATGGACTTCCCGAACCCCTACCTCGACACGGTTGCCATGTCGCGCTACATGAACCCGGAGCTGAAAAACCACCGTCTCGACACGCTGGCGAAGCACTACCGCCTCGGCGATTTCAACCATCACCGGGCCTGCGACGACGCGGAAATGCTCGCGATGATCTTCGCCTGCATGGTCGAACGCCTCAAGGAGGACGGCATCGGCGACATCGCGCGGCTCAACTATACCATGGCGGAGAAGGCCGATCCGCTCAAGCTGAAAACCTACCACCAGATCATCCTTGTGAAGAATCAGGTTGGGATGAAGAACCTGTACAAGCTCGTCTCGGACTCCTATCTCAAATATTTTTACCGTCATCCGCGCATCCCCCGCACCCGGCTCGAGGAACTGCGCGAAGGGCTGATCCTCGGGTCCGCGTGCTCCGAGGGCGAGCTCTTCCGCGCGATCCAGGAGGGAAAGCCGGAGGATGACATCATCGAGATCGCAAAGTTCTACGACTATCTCGAGATCCAGCCGATCGCGAACAACGAATACATGATCCTCGAGGGGACCGTCCCGGACGAGGAGGCACTGCGGGATTTCAACCGCCGGATCGTCGAGATCGGACGGAAGGCGGGGCGGCCCGTCTGCGCCACCTGCGACGCGCACTACAAGAACCCCGAGGACGAGATCTATCGCCGGATCATCCTCACCGGTCTCGGCTTCAAGGACGCGGACCGCGAGACGAAGCTCTACTTCCGCACGACGGAGGAGATGCTCGAGGAATTCTCCTACCTCGGCCCGGAGACGGCGTATGAGGTCGTCGTCACCAACCCGAACAAAATCGCCGACAGCATCGATACGGTCCGCCCGATCCCGAAGGGGAACTACCCGCCCCACATCGACGGCGCGGAGGAGGAGCTGACGACGAAATGCTGGTCCCTCGCGAAGGAGATGTACGGCGATCCCCTGCCGGAGGTCGTGTCGGCCCGGCTGAAGCGCGAGCTCGACTCCATTATCTCGAACGGCTTCGCCATCATGTACATCATCGCCCGCAAGCTGGTGGAAAACAGCGAGGAGAAGGGCTATCAGGTCGGCTCCCGCGGCTCCGTCGGCTCGTCCTTCGCGGCGACCATGGCGGGGATCACCCGGGTCAATCCGCTCCCGCCGCACTATCGCTGCCCGAAGTGCCGCTGGTCCGAGTTCTTCACGAAGGGCGAGGTCGGCTCGGGCTTCGATCTGCCGCCGAAGGTCTGTCCCGTGTGCGGAACGAAGTGCGATCAGGACGGGCACGACATCCCGTTCGAGACCTTCCTCGGCTTCAAGGGCGACAAGACCCCGGACATCGACCTCAATTTCTCCGGCGACGTGCAGGGCGCGGCCCACAAGTTTACCGAGGTCCTCTTCGGTCAGGGACACGCGTTCAAGGCCGGGACCATCGGTACGCTCGCGGACAAGACGGCCTACGGCTTCGCGGCGAAATTCCTCGAAAAGAAGGGCATTTCGGTGAACCGCGCGGAGATGGACCGCCTCATCAACGGCTGCCTCGGCACGAAGCGCACCACCGGACAGCACCCCGGCGGCGTCATCGTCGTTCCCGCGGAATACGAGATCTACGATTTCTCCCCGATCCAGCACCCGGCGGACGACCCGAACTCCGACATCATCACGACCCACTTCGAGTTCAAGTATCTGCACGACACGATCTTAAAGCTCGACATCCTCGGACACGATATTCCGACGAAGTACAAGCGGCTCGAGGAATACTCCGGCGTGCTCGTCACCGACGTGCCGCTGTCCGAGCCGATCATCTACGAGGGCTTCACTTCGACCGAGCCGATCGGCGTGAACCCGGAGCAGATCGACAGCCAGACGTCGACCCTCGGCCTGCCCGAGCTCGGCACCCGCTTTATCCGCGGGGTCCTGATGAAGGCGCAGCCGAAGACGTTTGCCGACCTTCTGCAGATCCAGGGGCTGACTCACGGCACGGGCTGCTGGCTCGGAAACGCGGAGGAGCTGATCGACCAGCAGATCTGTACGATTTCCGAGGTCATCGGGTGCCGCGACGACATCATGATGACCCTGATCCACAAGTACGACATCGAAAAGTCCCTCGCGTTCAAGATCATGGAGTTCGTCCGCAAGAACAAGAAGGGGCTCATCATCCCGGACGAGATGCAGCAGGCGATGCTCGAGCACGGCGTCCCGCAGTGGTACATCGACTCCCTGCAGAAGATCCGGTACATGTTCCCGAAGGCGCACGCCGCGGCCTACGCGATCGACGCCGTGCGGCTCATGTGGTACAAGATCCACTTCCCGGTCGAATTCTACGCGGCCTACTTCACGGCGGCCCCGGACGGCTTCGACGGCGAGATCGTCATGGGCGGACGGCGGCACGTGCGGGACACCTACAACGAGCTGAAGAAGCGGAACGACCTCTCCGCGACCGAAGCCGACGTGCAGGACGCCCTGCAGCTCGTGAACGAATACTACGAGCGCGGCTACGACTTCCTCCCCGTGGATATCCACAAGTCCCACGCGACGAAATTCCTCCCGGAGCACGGCAGGATCCGCCTGCCCTTCACGAGCCTGCCCGGCCTCGGCGCAAGCGCGGCGGAGAACATCATGAACGCCATGCAGTCCGGCACGATCTGGTCGGTCGACGACCTGCGCACGAAGGCCCGCGTCTCGAAGAGCGTCCTTGAGCTGCTCGAAAAGAACGGAGCCCTCGCCGGCATGTCCCAGACCAACCAGCTCTCCCTCTTCGGCTGATCCGATCCTGGCATAACCCGACCTCCGCGCGCATAAGCTGTACCAAAGCTGATCACGCGGAGGTTTTTCCATTGACTGACACATCCATTTACCGCGATATCGCGGAAAGAACCCACGGGGACGTCTACATCGGCGTCGTCGGACCCGTGCGCACGGGGAAGAGCACCTTCATCAAGCGATTCATGGAGTCCGTCGTCCTCCCGAACATCCCCGACGACGGCGACCGGGCGAGAGCGCGCGACGAGCTCCCGCAGTCCGCCGGGGGAAGGACCGTCATGACGACGGAGCCGAAGTTCATCCCGGACGAAGGGGTCGCGGTCGAGCTCGACGGGGTCGGCCTGCGCGTGAAGCTGGTCGACTGCGTCGGATACATGGTCCCGGAGGCGATGGGCGGCACGGAGGACGGCGAGGTCCGCATGGTCAACACGCCGTGGCATCCCGCGCCCGTCCCTTTCGAGGAGGCCGCCGAGGAGGGGACGCACAAGGTCATCGCCGAACACGCGACCGTGGGGATGCTCGTCACGACGGACGGCTCGATCGGGGATCTGCCGCGGGAGAACTACGTCGGCGCGGAGGAGCGGGTCGCGGCGGAACTGAAGGAGCTCGGCAAGCCGTTCGCCGTGATCCTCAATTCCGCGCATCCCGAATCCCCGGACGCGGTGCGGCTGGCGGAGCGGCTCGAGGAGAAGTACGGCGCGCCCGTCGCCCTCGTGAGCTGCCTCGACCTCGACGCGGAGGATATCCGGGCGGTCTTCTCGATGGTGCTCGAGGAATTCCCGGCGAAGGAGGCGGATATCGTCCTGCCCGCGTGGACCGGGATCCTGCCGCCCGATCACCGGCTGACCGTCGGACTCCGGGAGGCGGTGACGGCGGCGTCGAAGAAGATGAAGCGGCTCGCCGATATCCGGGGCGCGTTCGCCGACGCGCTCGGAGAGGGGATTGCGAGGACCGTGGCGGCGGGCGGATCGGACCCGGCGGAGGCGAAGGTCGAGGTGATGTCGACGGACGCCGGACGGGGATGTGCGACGCTCGCGGTGACGCTGCCCGACAGCCTCTACTATTCGACGATCTCCGCGATGACCGGGATCGAGATGAAGAACGAGGAGGAGCTTCTCGGGGCGCTGAACCGCCTGTCCGAGGCGAAGCGGGAGTTCGACCGTTACCGGGACGCCATCGCCGCGGTGAACGCCGACGGATACGGGATCGTCATGCCGGAGGCCGGGGATCTCACGCTCGAGGAGCCGCAGATCGTGAAGCAGGCGGGGAGCTACGGGGTGCGGCTGAGGGCGTCCGCGCCGTCGATCCACATGATCCGCGCGCAGATCGGGGCGGAGATCAACCCGATCGTCGGGACGGAGGAGCAGTCGGAGGAGATGGTGAACTACCTCATGGAGGAGTTCGAGAGCGATCCCGCGAGCCTGTGGCAGTCGAACATGTTCGGGAGGAGCCTCTATGAGCTGGTGAACGACGGGCTGCACGCCAAGCTCGGACACATGCCTGACGACGCCAGAAAGAAATTCGGCGAGACGCTCTCGAAGATCATCAACGAAGGCAGCCAGGGGCTGATCTGCATTATCCTGTAACACAAAAAAGGGACCGGAAGGTCCTTTTTTTCATTTCGAATTGCGAATGATGAATCTGCAACCATAAGTGCGGTTCTCAGGCTTGCGCGCTGGCGCTTGCGGATATTGGATCTTGCAGATCCGACGCTTTTTTCGCCTGCGCGGCTGGCGGACAAGAGGACCCTCAGGCCGGGCCCTCTTGTCAATCACCCG
>CACZSA010000097.1 GCA_902783705.1 uncultured Ruminococcus sp. | reverse complement strand
GCTGGATCGACCTCGCGGGCTATGCGGCCTGCGGCGGGGAGATCGACTCGAGGGGGGCGGGTGATGAATGACATCGTGATCCTCACCACGGAGGAAATGCGGACGCTGCTGAAACCGCACAAAAGACCGAAGGGCCGGTTCATCGCGCAGATAGAAACTGGGAAATGGGTCGGCGCGGACACGCACTACGGAGCCTGCCCGAGGAAGAAGACCGGGACTTTTGCGGAAGTCATCGAATGGTTCATCCCCTATACCGGCGTGAGACAGTGCCGGACGGAGAGATTCGACGGCATCCGGGCGAACGCGGACGGGATCGTCAGGATCCCGTATGAAGAACTTAAAGACACAGACACAAAACGGGCGGCAAGATTCAGGGCGAAGCACAATTCCGAGCCCGACGACCTGGATCTCGCCGAATGGGAAGACTGAAAAGGAGGGGCACCATGCACGTTTACGACGTAGAAGAAGAGGCCGCGAAGCGCGGTATCGAAAGAGGCAAGGCAGAAATGGCAAGATCCCTGCTGAGCCGCAAAGAAAGGAGCGACAGCATGTACGACTACGAGAAGGTGATCGCCGATTTGAACGCCATGATCCCCGCCATCCATCAGAACGCTGTGGATCACGGATGGTGGGAGGGAGACCGGAGCTTCTGGGAGATCTACTCCCTGTTCCACTCCGAACTGTCTGAGGCGCTGGAGGAATACCGGAACGGCGAGCCGGTGATCTACTGCAATCAGCGCGGGGGCGACTGGTGCCCGAACTGCTGCGGGGACGCCTGCGCCGTGATCCCGGAAATGAGCTGCGTCGCCTGCTTCGCCCAGCGCAGGGATGCCGGCAAGGTACCGAACAAGCCCGAGGGCGTGATCGTGGAGCTCGCCGACGTGGTGATCCGCATTCTGGACTACCTCGGGAGCGAAGGGCGGAGCCTGAAGGTCATCGACGAAGAGCTCGCCTCCAAAGAGGACGAGGACTTCGGAGACCGGATCGCGGTGCTTCACTGCGCGCTGTCCGTGGCATGGCTCCAGAGAAAGACGGACGGCGGAGCGGCCGAAGACTACGACGAGCTGACGCTTCTGTCCGCGGTCGTGAAGGAGATCGCCGCTTATACGGCTCTGCACGGACACGAACTCCCCGTGATCGTCGCCATCAAGCACGCGTTCAACGTCACCCGCTCCTATAAGCACGGCGGAAAGGTCATCTGAGGGAGGCGCTTATGAAGTGGGAAGACTGTGCAATCTACGATCTGAAGCATTTCCGCCTCTGGCAGCGCTCCGCCGAAAACCTTGAGGACAGGATCAAAATGCTGGACGAGAGGATGCGGACATGCCGGACGGTGCAGCTCACCGGAATGCCCTCCAACCACGGAACCGGAGAACGCACGGTGGACGACACTTGGATCGACTGCATCACCGAAAAGGAGAACGTCGGCATCAGCCTCTCCGTGGAGCAGAAACGCCTGAAGCTGATCGAACGCGGGCTTGCCGTTCTCACGGAGGAAGAGCTTCTCGTCCTGACGAAATTCTACATAGCACGCACGCCCTCGTATCTGGACGATCTGTGCGAAGCCCTTCATGTGGAACGGTCGAAAGTCTACAGCATCCGCAAGACTGCCCTCTGGAAGTTCACCGTGGCGGAATACGGGATCGACACCTGACCTCTTCCCATTTCGAAGGAAAAGCGCGGACAAATTGCGGACGAAATCCCGAAAAATCTGTGGTATAATGCTATCATGATCCTGATCGCAACCGACCGCCCGGGGGAGAGCTCTTTCCTCCGGGCGGATTTCATGAGAAGGGAGGCTTCGCGCGGACGCTTTTACTCCTTGAGCGTCGGCGTACTTCACCCCGGACGGGGGAACAACACTTAAGGAGGATGATCCCATGACAGGCATCATCGTTATCGCCGTCTACACGGCAATCATGCTCGGCTGCACCGTGGTCTTCTCGAAAAAGGCCGTCACAGCCGGGGACTTCCACACCGCAGACCGCCAGCTCGGACTTTGGCAGTCGGCAATGAGCATCGCCGCCACGTGGATCTGGGCGCCGGCGCTCTTCACCTCAGCGGAGAAAGCATATTCAAGCGGCATCCCGGGCCTGTTCTGGTTCCTCGTGCCGAACGTGCTTTGTCTGCTTTTCTTTATCCCGTTCGCAAAGAGGATCCGGGAGCGAATGCCGCAGGGCGTCACTCTTTCGGATTTCATGGCAAAGACATACCGCTCCGAAAAGGTGCGGAAGATCTATCTCGGACAGCTTTCCCTTCTCT
>CACZSA010000096.1 GCA_902783705.1 uncultured Ruminococcus sp. | reverse complement strand
GTGATCGGGCTATACCAATAACGTTTTGTCGGGAAAGACCCAATATCGTACAGCTTCAAAAAAACCAATATTGTTTTTTGCTTGGAAACAGCTTTCATAATCTGTTTTGAAACCAAAGAAAAGATTTCGCTCAAGCCCTTTTTCGCTGCACTCCCAACCTCGGCGAAGCCGAAAGGTCGGACACTGACAAGCAATACGTCATGGCGTTGAGCGAGCCTCGTTCGAACCAGAGCCTCTGACCTGGTGAGGTCCTGTAATCCTGAAATGAAGAAGTTTAGCCCTCATTGGACAACGCTTCCCGGACAGAAGGGAGGTTGGACCTGAGGGGGTAGATGAGGAGGCCGGAGGAGAAGGAGGCGCCCCTCCTTCTCCTTCGGGGCCCGGGTGATTGGCAAGAGGGCCCGGCCTGAGGGCCCTCTTGTCCGCCAGCCGCGCAGGCGAAAAAAACGATCGACTTGGTCGATATATAATCCGCAAGCGTCAGCGCGCAATCCGAAAGATCATAGAAAAAGCGCGTGTACGGGGAAATACACGCGCTCCTTGCTCATGCAAAAATGTAAATATCCGATGAAAAATCGGATAATTCTTCGTTTGCCCTCTTGAATGAATCCGGGATCGTAGTATAATATTCTGTGTAACCCTTTTTATCCGCCGCAGGCTGACCTTGCGGCACGAGGATCCATGAATCTCCATCTTTTCCGTTTCAATCATCATAAAAACAGCGGCGACGAAGCCCCCGTCCCGGACGCGGACGCCGAGGAGTTTATCGAGGAATCGCCGGATTCGCCGGATAAGCCGGAGCCGGAAGTCCCGATGCCGGATGAATCCAAGCCGGACGAAGCGGAACCGGACGAATCGCCCGCGAGCCCCGCACCTGCGTCCCGCGACGACGCCGACTTCTTCCTCGACCACGGCGAGAGCGACGCCGACTTCCAGAGCGGCCTCTTCATCAATTCCCTCGACGATCTCGCCGAGGACGACATCCCGCTCTCCGATACCGCCCGCGAGGCCATGAAGACCCCCGCCTCCGAGTATTTCCGCCGGATCATGTTCTGGCTCTTTTTCGCGTCCTTCCTCGTCTCCTCCTTCCTTCTCGTGCGCAACCTCATCCAGAAGCAGCAGGCCACGAAGATCTACAGCCAGCTGCAGGAGGAGTTCTTCGCCGCCGGATTCACCTTCGACGTCTCCGACGCCTTCCGCACCGACCGCAGCGAGACGCCCGGCCTCGCCGAGGACAGCGAGCAGCACACCATCCGCACCATGACCGAGCTCCTCGAGGGCGGCGAAAACGATATCCCGGAGGACGCCTCCGTCACCGTGCACTCGTACAACGCCGAGCTTGAGAAAATGCGCGCGTTCCTGCAGTCCGCCAAGCGCACCTGCCCGGACCTCTACGCGTGGATCAACGTCTCCGGCACGAACATCAACTACCCGATCACGCAGAGCGAGGACAATTCCTACTACCTCAACCACGCCGCGAACGGGGACTATAACCCCGAAGGCTCCATCTTCGCCGATTACCGCAACGACGCCTCCATCACAAAGAACTACAACACCGTCTTCTACGGACACAATATCTCGAACGGCGCGATGTTCCACGACGTCACGAAGTTCTTCAAGGACGAATTCTTCAACGGCGTCTATATCTACGTCTCCACCATGGACGGCATCTACGTCTACGAGCCGTTCGCCGTGTACGAGACCGCCTACGACTCCGATTACTTCAAGGTACGCTTCTCCTCCGCCGATGAGTTTGTCGCGTTTGCCGAGGAATGCCAGAATCTCTCCACCAAATCGAAGGACTTCACCTTCTCCTCGCGGGACCGCATCCTGACCCTCTCGACCTGCACGAACGGGTATTTCACCCAGCGGTACGCGCTCCACGCGAAGCTCATCAAGACCATTCTGGACTGACGCCATGACCGATTTTCTCGAAATCCTCCGCTGTCCGCTCTGCGCCGGGCCGCTCTTCCGCGCCGACGGATGCCTCCGCTGCGCCGACGGTCACAGCTATGATCCCGCGCGGGCCGGGTATGTCAATCTCCTGCCGCCCGGGCGAAAGAACAACGCGAAAACCGGCGACGAGCGGGAGATGATCCGCGCAAGAAGCGAATTCCTCCGCTGCGGCTTCTACGATCCGATCGACGAAGCCTTATCCGCGGACCTGTCAAGCGTTCTGCCGCAGGCCGATGCCGACGCGCCTCTCCGTGTCTGCGATATGGGCGCGGGGGAAGGGTATCACACCTGTAAAAGCACCGCCCTGCTCGCCGAAAAGACCGGACGGCATGTCGACGTCTACGGCTTTGACGCCTCGAAATCCGGGGCCGAGGCCGGATGCAGGCTCGCGAAAGCTCTCGGATTCCTGCCGAAGGAGGGGATCGCCGCGCCCATGGAAGCGTGGAACCCGGACTCCCCCGTGCGCGCCGCCGTCCTGCCCGGCAACCTCTTTCATCTGCCCGTCGCGGACGCCTCGATGCACGCGGCCCTGAGCCTCTTCGCTCCGGTGGCGTGGGAGGAGGCCGCGAGAGTGCTCTCCCCGGGCGGGGTGCTCGCCGTGGTCAGTGCGGGCCGGGAGCATTTACTTGCGATGCGCGCCGTCCTCTACGACGAGGTGCGCCTGACCGACTTTCATCCCGCGCCGCCCGAGGATTTCAGCGGATTCACGCTTCTCGGACGCCGGACGGTCGACTTCCCGGTGACGCTCTCCTCGCAGGACGAGATCGCCGCGCTCTTCATGATGACGCCGTTCTGGCACCGGACCGGGGACGCCGGACGCGCGAGACTGGCTTCTCTGGATCGCCTCGCGGTGACGGCCTCGGCGGAAATCTCCCTCTGGGAGGCACATCCATGCTCCTCACCGTCGTAATTCCCATGTACAACGAGCGGGACGTCATCGGACAGACGCTCCGCACGCTTGCCGCAACACTCGAAGAAGCCGCCTCCGATGCGAGCGGAAGGGGCCCCTTCGACCGCTATGAAATCCTCGTATCGGACGACGGCTCGGACGACGGCTCGGCAGAGATCGTCCGCCGGGTCGGGCGTTCGCTCCGCCTGCCGCACGGATCCCTGCGCCTCCTCTCCTCCCGCGTCAATCATGGGAAGGGAAGGGCGGTGCGGGACGGCGTGCTTGCGGCGCGGGGGGATCTTCGCCTCTTCACCGACAGCGACCTCGCCTACGGAGCGGACGTGCTCGTCTCGATGGCGCGGGAAGCGCTCGATTCGGGCGTCGGCGTTCTGATCGGCTCGCGCGCGGCGGATGCCCGGGGGTACGCCGCCTATCCCCCGGCGCGGAGGATCGCGTCGAAGCTCTACCGGGACGCGGTCGCCGTCGCCGCCGGATTCCGGTACACCGACTCCCAGTGCGGCTGCAAGCTCTTCACCGCGGAGGCGGCTGAGCGGATCTTCTCCCTCGCCCGGACCGACGGATGGGCCTTCGATCTCGAAGCGCTCCTCCTCGCCGACCGGCTGGGGATCGCCGTCGGGGAAGTTCCCGTCCGGGTGCTCACCCACCGCGCGTCGAAGGTCCGGCTCCTGCGGGACAGCGCGAGGATGCTCGGCGAGATCGTCCGCATCCGGCGGTATGTGAATAGCCTGCCTCAGTCCCCGTAAAAATCGTGGTTTCCGACGGTCGTGATGTAGCGGCAGAACGTCGGGACCCAGAAGCTCTCGGCAAGCTCCTCGTTGATGAAATAGAGCATGTCCCCGCTCATCCGGTAGCCCTCGAGACAGGCCGCCGCCGCGAGCGAGGAATCCGGAGACGGATCGCACCAGATCGTGCCGTTCGCCGTCGGGGTGAACTGCACGCCGTTCTTCGTGTCGAAGACGACGTCGTAGACCGTGGAGGGGAATTCGGGCGAATCGACGCGGTTGAGGATCACCGTCCCGACCGCCAGCTTGCCCGCGAAGGGCTCCGCGCCCGCCTCCGCCTCGATGATGCGGGAGAGCCAGCAGAGCGCGTCCGGATCATAGAACGAAGACGCCGCCTCGATGGCCTCCGCCTCGCGGGTCAGACGCACCGCATGGGCTGCCTCGTCGTAGTCGCACCGGAATCCGAACGCCGCGGACGTCTGACGGAGCGGGACCCAGAGCGTGCCGTCCTCGGCGAACGCCGGAGAGGGACACCAGAGCGCGCGCCCGTTCGCCTCGATCAGCTGTCCGCCGTCCCGGATCCGCAGGGAGAGCGCATCCGACTCCACCGCCGCCTCGCGGAGCAGGGGATCCCAGAGGACCTCCGCGCCGCCGGTCTCCTCCGCGAATTCCCGGAGCGCGACATAGCTTGTCCCCCCGATGAGGCGCACCCCGCCGGGATAATCCGCCCCGTCGATCGTGACGGGCAGCTCCGGCGCGGCAAGGGCGGGCAGGGCGAGGAAGAGGGCCGCCGCGATCCCGATGACGATCTTGCACAAATTACCAGTTTTTGCCATAGTATATACCTCCTTCGGCGGATGGGATGTCCGCCGGAACCATTATATCACAGGATTCCGGAGAATAGAACCGGAAAGTTCTGGAAATCGCACTCACGAAAACACAGAAAGCTGAGATTCCCATGTCCATGATGTACAAGCGTATCCTTGCGGCGGCGCTCGCACTGTCCGCGCTCTTCTCCCTCACCTCCTGCGGCTTCATTGTCGTCAACGACGTCTCCTCCCGCAGGGCAGGACGCGCGGAGACGGCCTCCGACGAAACCGAGGACGGCGAGGTCCCCGAGGTCACGGGATTTGTGAAATACCGGACCCGCGAGGACGCGAAGGCCCTGTCCGAATCCTACGTCGAGGCCCTGCCCGCGCGGGATTACGAGGGCGCGGTCTTCTTCGTCACCACCCCGGACGCCTCCTTTTTGTCCCCCGAGGACACGGGGACCGTCCTCTCCCGCCTCGCCCTGCAGCGCAACGAGGAAATCGCCGAGCGGTTCAACGTGAACCTGCTCACCTCCGAGGTGGAGCCGGCGACCATGCTCGAGGAGATGCGGCAGGCGGCGGAGGCCGGGACGTTCTACACCGATCTGCTCCTGCTCCCGTTCTACCGCGTCGGCGAGTACAAGGCGGCCGATCTGCTCCTCAACATGCGCTCCGCGCCGTTCTTCTCGCTCGAGCAGCCGTATTTCAACGAGGAATCCTCGCAGATGACCTCGGGCGGT
Organism: uncultured Ruminococcus sp.; assembly: GCA_902783705.1. Taxonomy (GTDB): domain Bacteria; phylum Bacillota; class Clostridia; order Oscillospirales; family CAG-272; genus UMGS1696. Next base: position 3,038 of record CACZSA010000096.1, on the reverse strand, counting down.
TATTCGACCTACGCCGTGGCGGGCTCGGCCTCGATCAGCCCGGACAACCTCGCGGCGGTCTACATGAACAAGACGGTCGTGCGGGACGCCGGGGAGGATCCCTTCGCCCTCTTCCGCGCGGTGGAGGACGGCACCTGGACCTGGGACCGCCTCACCGCCGTGACGGAGGCCGTGCGCACGAACACCGACGCCGTGACCTTCTCCGCCGGATCGATCTCCGAGCGGGTCCCGGACCTCGTCTTCAAGGCGATGGGCAACAATTTCATCCTCACCGCCAACCGCCGCGAGCCCCTCGTCGGCTTCTCGGTCAACTCCGCGAAGAAGACGATGGAGCTGCTCGCCTCGCTCTATCAGGACGAGCGCGGCGGGATCGGGACCCTCGACGACGCGGCCTCGCTCTTCGCGGACGGCGGATCGGCCTTCTATATCGACTACCTCACGGCGATGGAGGGCATGACGAACGCCGCCGCCGACTGGAGCGTCCTTCCCCTTCCGAAGGGCTGGGACACGATGGAGGGGTACAAGACCCTCGTTTCGAACGACACCGGGACCTTCGCCATCCCGAAGGATCACACGAATCCGGAGATCCCCGCCGTCATCCTCTCGGGTCTCTGCGCCGCGTCCTACGGGTACATGAACGACGCGTACGTCGAATACAACATGATGAACGTCATGCGGGACAACGACTCCGTGAACATGCTCGATCTGATCCTCGACACGGCGTCCTTCGACTTCGCCATCGCCTTCGGGAACGCCTTCCCGGCGATCGCCGAGGCCACCTACCGCCGGGTCCGCGCCGCCGCTCCGACGAACACCCTGTCCGAGGGCTTCACCGAAAAACGCTCGGAGGCCAACCGCGTCATGCGGGAGAACTTCGACCTGAGCTATTGACCCGATTGCATACCCGATTTCATCCGGAGGAGGTTTCCCCATGCGCATCACCGAAGAACTCAGGAAGCCCGGCGTCAAGAGGATGATCCTCGACACCGACACCTACAACGAGATCGACGACCAGTTCGCCCTCTCGCTCGCGATGCTGACGCCGGAGCGGATCGACCTCGCCGCCGTGACCGCCGCGCCGTTCCACAACGACAAGTCCGACTCCTTCGCCGACGGCATGGAGCGCTCGTACCGGGAGATCGGGATCTGCACGAAGCTCGTCCACGACAGCCACGGCGTGAAGATCCCGCCCTACTACCGCGGCTCGACGGAGCGGATGCCCGATCCCGAAACGCCCGTCGAAAGCGAGGCTGCAGACCGGATTGCCGAGCTCGTCATGGACTACGACGGGATCACCTTCGTCACGGCGATCGGCGCGATCACCAACGTCGCCTCGGCGATCCTGAAACACCCCGAAATCAAGGAAAAGATCGGCGTGATCTGGCTCGGCGGGCACGCGCGGTGGTTCAACGGAGCGGAATTCAACATGCAGGGCGACGTGAACGCGGCGAACGCGGTGTTTGCGTCGGGCGTTCCGCTGCTCCTCTTCCCCTGCGTCGGCGTCGTCTCGCATCTGATCCTCGAGATCTACGAGCTCGAACACTTCCTGCGCGGGAACTCCCCCCTCGGCGACTACCTCTGTGACAACGTGGCGGAATGCAGGCCGTCCGGGGCGGTGTCGTGGAGCCGCGTGATCTGGGACATCTCGACCGTCGCGGGCGTGATCGATCCGGGGTGCTTCTCGGCGTCCGTGGAGGAGCGGCTCCGCGTGCGGGAGGACCTCTCCTACGAGGCGGGCGGATATCCCGGAAATTATGAACACGTGAACCACGTGAACCGGGACCGGATCTTCTCGATCCTGTTTTCTAAGCTGTGTAAATAAATGAAAAAACCGGGTGAAATGTGCTGAAAATTCACCTGGTTTTTTGTTGAAAGAATCCAATATCGCGGGATAACTACAACAATAACTTTATTTAATTTTGTGCGAAATGCTGATTCGGCATTTGGAAGAATTTTTTATGCGGAAACACTTGAAATTCATGAACAATTAGAGTATAATGAGTTAACGCAAAAATGCGTTAGTTTTAATATTTTTTGTGGAGGACACCATGAAAAAAATCACAGCGGTTGTTGTGGCTTGCATGATGCTCCTTTCCCTCGCCGTGTGCGCGTCCGCATACTGGGAGCCGGAAGAAGCCTTCCTCGAAGTCAAGTTCAACATCGGCAAGCAGACTGTCGCCTGGGCTGCAGACGGCACCATCACCGACGGCGAGTACTATCCCGTCGCCATCGATCCTACGTGGATTTCCTACGCGATCAACGACACCAACACGGACGCGGATCTTGCGTACGCGAAGTCCATCACCCCCGAACTCTACATGTCCTGGGATGAGAACTATGTTTACACCGCCACCCGTTACGAAGTGACGAACGGCCACGAAAACCTCTGGGACGCCGACCCGCCGTCCATGTGGTATTCCGGCGCTGTTCAGTTCAACTACGCGAACCTCGACGAAGTCGCCTCCGAGTACAGACTTGAGTACGGCGTCGGCCTTTCCTCCGATACCGGCAACCTCCTGTACACTGTGTGGGCGGACGGCTGCGGCGAAGGCTACCAGCCGACCGAAGATGACGCCAAGGTTTGGCTTGACGGCAACACCCTCACCTATGAAACCAGATGCCCCTGGACCGCGTTTGCCGATGAGGACAACACCGGTTACAAGGAAGGCAACGGCTTCAACTTCTGCCTTGTCTGGTCCGTCGGCGAACTCCAGGACTATGTCCACATCCAGCTCGCTGAAGGCTGCACCGGCAACGGCAAGCATGCTGAAAACTTCGCTCAGGTCACCCTCGACGGTCCCTACGAAGTGACTCCCGCTGCTCCCGAATACACCTATCCGGGCTCCGGCGCTGACGGCAACCTCATCAACGGCACTGTCATCGGCAACGCGGAAGGCTGGGGCGGAAACGCTGACGCCGGCGCTGCTGCTGCGTTCGACGGCAATCCCGGCACGTTCTTTGACCCGCTCGGAGTCGGCGACGGCTTCTGCGGCATGGATGCCGGCGAATCCTACATCCTCGACAAGGTTGTCATCCTC
>CACZSA010000095.1 GCA_902783705.1 uncultured Ruminococcus sp. | reverse complement strand
GGAGGGGGAGGCGCTCCTCCCTCTCCTTTGGGGCCGGGTGATTGACAAGAGGGCCCGGCCCGAGGGTCCTCTTGTCCGCCAGCCGCGTAGGCGAAAAAAACAATCGACTTGGTCGATATACAATCCGCAAGCGTAAGCGCGCAAGCGAAACATGAATGCAGCTTGCCCGCGGGGGCTCCCCGCCCGCAAGCGCCAGCGCGCAGGCAATGCGAGATTGCGATCCCCCCGGCGGAGCCCGATTCGTTATTCCCGCGCTTCGCGCATCCTGTGCCGGATCCGCGACAGCGACACCGGTGTCATGTTCAGAAACGACGCGATCAGCTTGTGCTGTACCCGCCCGATCAGCCCCGGATAGTTCTCGAGAAACCATTCGTACCGCTCCGGCGCGGACATGTATTGCAGGACGTTCTTCCGCGTCCAGAGATCCGTCAGGTTCTCCTCGTGACGCTTCGCGTAGAGATGGAAAAGCTGCCGCTCCGCCCGGTTCACCGCGTCCGTCTCATGGATCGGCAGGGACAAGAGGACCGAATCCTCCGCCGCGATGACCCGCTCGCGCACCGGATACGCGCTCTCCGTCACCCGGTGGATGTCAAAATACATCGTCCCCGGCTTCCAGAGAATGTTGTCGATCACCGGGACCGGGGTCCCCTCGCCCGCGCCGCCGTACTGCTCGACCGCGCAGTAAAGCACCCCCGAGCGGAGAATGTACACCTCCGGCATCGGCGTCTCGGGCAGGGCCGCCCCTTTTTTCAGCCGGATCAGCCGCACGCGCTCCTCAAGCGAACGGAACGCGTCCGACGGCTCGTATCCCGCCTTCGGGATCAGTCCGAGCGTCTCCTTCAGTTCTTCCCATTCTTTCATGACAGGCCTCCGGAATTCTCCGATTTCATGCGCTTCATGCGGATTCGGGGGACGTCTCTTTGTTTTCTCTTATTTGGTGTAGGGCCACGGCACGTCCGCGTAGGAGAGACCGAAGAATTTCAGGTTCCACGCGGGATCCTCGGCGAGGTAGGAGCTCTCGAGCGTCGTGTCGAAGATGAGCAGCTCGCCGTCGACGGGGATCTCCACCCAGCCGTGCTGCTGCTGTTCCTCCCCCACAAGGCCGCTGATCGCGTTCGCGTCGTAGCCGAGCTGGCGCGCGAGCATGCAGAAGGCCGCCGTGTAGTTGTAGCAGTTGCCCTTGCCCTTCTCGTACATCGTGCGGGCTTCCTCGACCTCCCAGCCGGTCTGCCCGACGTCGTAGAAATTGTTCCGGCGGTAGAAGTAACCGTCGCGGACGTAGACGAACGCCGCTTCGAGCATTTCTTCCCGGCTCATCGAGGGATTTGTGATGCTCGAGAGGATCGATTTTGCCATCGAGTCGACGTCCGCGTCGCCCGAGGTGTAGCTGCCGTACGTGTCGAGCTTCAGATGATTCCCCCACGTCGTGTCCGTGAGGAGCTGTCCGTCCTCGCCCATGATCGAGTAGTCGAAGCCGTCGAAGAGCAGGCGCGCGTCCTCCGCATATCCGTCGACCGAGGTCCACGTCTCGGGATCCCCGGCGGCGGAATGGGCGAGCGCGGCCTCCATGACCGTGGCGTACGCCCAGTGGGTCGCGGGCAGGTCGCTGTAAAGCGGGGTCGAGGCGTTCAGCCTGATCCACGCGGCGTCGGCGTTCCGGCCCAGCGCGCGGTTGACGACCGTTGCGGCCTCGGCGCGGGTGATGGTGCCGTCCGGGCGGAACGTGCCGTCGTCATAGCCCTTGATCCATCCCTTCGCCGCGGCCTTCTGCACCGCGCCGTAGTAGGGATAGTCGATCTTCACGTCCGGGAAATCATCGCCCGGGGTGATCTTGCCCGGGAAGAAATACGCGAGCGCGGAGACGAACTCGCCGCGCGTCATCGGATCGGTCGGGCGGGCCTTGGAGTCCGTGACGTCGATCACGCCGTAGGCAGCGAGAGAGGCGACGGCGTCGTAGTACCAGGCGTTCGAGGGGACGTCCGTGAGCTTCGCGCGGTCGGCGGGCGTCTCGGAGAGGAGGTTGTAGAGGATCTGGCAGGCCTCGGCGCGGGTGATGGTCCCCGACGGGCGGAAGGTGCCGTCCTCATAGCCGTGCAGGAACGCCCCGTGCTCCGACGCGCTCTTTTTGAGCGTCAGGGAGACGCGCGCGGTCACCACAAGGGCCTCGCCGTCCGCGTATCCGACGCCCTCGCCCGACGGTTCCTCGGGCTGGGGATCCTCTGACGACGGATCGTCGTCGATCACGCCCACGGTGTTGCCCGTATTCGCACTCGGCGTCGTGACGGGCGCGGCGTCGCTCACAGGGGAGGAGGCCGAGAGGGTGTCGGTCCCCGCGACGGGCAGATCGCCGTCCGTGCTCACGTCCGCGAGCGGGTCGGCGGCACTCAGG
>CACZSA010000094.1 GCA_902783705.1 uncultured Ruminococcus sp. | reverse complement strand
ATCGCCGCGTCGATCTATCAGGCGGTCGTCAACCAGACCGTCGCCGGACTCGCGCAGGGCCGCCGCATCGAGGGACGCGTCATGTTCCTCGGCGGACCGCTCTACTTCTGCAAGGGACTGCGCGAACGCTTCGTCGAAACGCTTCACCTCACCCCCGAGAACGCCATCTTCCCGGAATACGCCCGGAACGCCGTCTCTCTCGGCGCCGCACTCTATTCCCGGACCGTCCGCGTCTCGGACGACGTCGACCTGCACACCCTCGACACCCTGATCGCCCGGATCGAAGGGGCGAAGATCCGCTCGACCTCCACCCGCACCGAGCCGCTCTTCAGAAACCGCGAGGAATACGAAGCCTTCTCCGCGCGGCACAGAAAAGCGTCCGTCCCCGTGGCCTCCCTCTCGGAGTATCACGGAACGGCGACGATCGGCATCGACTGCGGCTCCACGACGACCAAGCTCGCCGTCATCGGCGCGTCGGGTGAGCTCCTCTATACATATTACGCCTCCAACCACGGCGATCCCGTCTCGATCGTGCGCGACGAGCTCGCGAACATCTACGACACCGCCCCCGTGGACGTCACCTTCGTCGGCGCGGCGGTCACGGGTTACGGCGAGGAGCTGATCCGGCATGCGTTCGGCGTCGACTACGGCCTCGTCGAGACGGTTGCGCACTACACTGCCGCGAAGACCTTCATGCCCGACGTCGACTTCATCCTCGACATCGGCGGGCAGGACATCAAGTGCTTCAAGATCAAGAACGGCGCGGTCGACCGCATCATGCTGAACGAGGCCTGCTCCTCCGGATGCGGATCCTTCATCGAGACCTTTGCCCGCTCCATGGGCTGCACGTCCGCCGAATTCGCCGAACGCGCGCTCTTCGCCGAAGCTCCGGTCAACCTCGGCAGCCGCTGCACCGTCTTCATGAACTCGCAGGTCAAGCAATCCCAGAAGGACGGCGCGACCGTGGAGGACATCTCGGCGGGCCTCTCCCTCTCCGTCGTCAAGAACGCGATCTACAAGGTCATCCGCGCGCACTCCCCCGACGAGCTCGGACAGCACATCGTCGTGCAGGGCGGGACCTTCTACAACGACGCCGTCCTCCGCGCCTTCGAGCGGGAGATCGGGCGGGAGGTCGTGCGCCCCGACATCGCGGGCCTCATGGGAGCCTACGGCGCGGCGCTCTACGCGAAAAAACGGGCCGAAAAATCCGGCGCGCCGTCGAGCCTCATCTCCGAGGCCGCCCTCGCCTCCTTCACCCACACATCGAAGACCGCGACCTGCCAGGGCTGCACCAACCACTGCCTCCTCACGGTCAACACCTTCTCCGGCGGCAAGCGCTTCATCTCCGGCAACAAGTGCGAGCGCGGCGCGGGGCAGGCCGAGGTCAACCGCGACGTCCCGAACCTGCACGAATTCAAGCGGAACTATCTCCTCTCCCTCGCGCCGGACACCGTTCCGGATGCGGTCGGACCGCGCGGCGCGATCGGGCTTCCCCTCTGCCTCGGCATGTACGAGCTCCTGCCCCTCTGGGTCGGCGTCTTCCGCTCGCTCGGGTTCACCCCGGTGATCTCCGGCATGTCGTCGAAGAAGATCTACGAGGCGGGGCAGTTCTCGATCCCCTCCGACACGGCCTGCTACCCGGCGAAGATCATGCACGGGCACATCGAAAAGCTCGTCGCGGAGGGCGTCCCGGCGGTGTTCTACCCCCGGATGACGTGGAACCTCGACGAGCACGCCTCCGACAACCACTACAACTGCCCGGTCGTCGCGTATTACAGCGAGCTGCTCCGGGGCAATATGGACAGCCTCAGGAAGGTCCGCTTCCTCTATCCCTACCTCTCCCTCGACAGCGAAAGGGAGCTCGAGGACGGGCTCTGGCGCGAATTCAAGGACAAATACCCGGGCATGAAGAAGGCCGAGATCCGCCATGCCGTCGCCGAAGGGTTCCGCATGCTCCGGGAATTCGGCGCGGCGGTCAAGGCGGAGGGCGAGCGGGCGGTCCGCTGGGCAAGGGAAAACGGAAAGCCGGTGATGATCCTCGCCGGACGTCCCTACCACGCGGACGCGGAGATCGGGCACGGGATCGACAAGCTGGCGGTCTCGCTCGGCTTCGCGGTCGTCTCCGAGGATTCGGTCTATCACCTCGCGAAAACCCCGGACGTGCACGTGCTCAACCAGTGGACCTATCACTCCCGTCTGTACCGGGCGGCGGCTTACGCGGCGGTCAATCCGGACGTGCAGCTCGTTCAGCTCGTGTCCTTCGGATGCGGCGTCGACGCGATCACGACGGACGAGGTCAAGCGCATCCTCGAGGGCGCGGGCAAGTACTACACGCAGATCAAGATCGACGAGATCGCGAACCTCGGCGCGGTGAAGATCCGGCTGAGAAGCCTCGCGGCAGTCATATAAACATAGACGAACAATGATAAACGGGATCCGCCAGGCGGGTTCCGGCAAAACAAGCGATCATCATGAACCAGAATTACGTCCAGTTCACGGCGGAGATGAAATCGACCCATACGATTCTCATCCCGAACATGCTTCCCATCCATTTCAAGCTGGTGAAGCGCATTCTCGAGAACGACGGCTACCGGGTCGTCCTGCTCGAGACCACCGGGCCGCAAATCGCGGAGACCGGGCAGAAATATGTCCACAACGACACCTGCTACCCCGCGATCCTCGTGATCGGGCAGATGCTCGACGCGCTCTTCTCGGGAAAATACGACCCGCACAAGTGCGCCTTGATGCTCTTCCAGACGGGCGGCGGGTGCCGGGCGTCGAACTACGTGTCCCTGATGCGCAAGGCGCTCGAGAACGCGGGGATGCCCTATGTTCCGGTGATCCCGCTCTCCCTCGCGGGGATCGAGAAGCACCCGGGCTTCCAAAACTCCATCCCGCTCTACCACCGTATGGCCTACGGTGTCCTCTACGGCGACCTCATGATGGCCCTCTCCAATCAGGTGCGCCCCTATGAGGCGGAGAAAGGCGCGGCGGACGCCCTCTGCGCGCGCTGGACGGAGACCCTCGTCGGCGAGCTCTCGAAAAGGACGATCCGCTACGGACATATCAAGAAGAACTATGCCGCGATCGTGCGGGACTTCGCGGCGATCCCCCGCGTCGCGCGTCCGGACGCCGTGCGGGTCGGGATCGTCGGGGAGATCTACGTGAAATTCTCCCCGCTCGGGAACAACGGGCTCGAAAAATTCCTCCAGTCCGAGGGCGCGGAGGTCGTGGTGCCGGGCCTGCTCGACTTCTTCAACTACTGCGTCTGCAACGGGATCATGGACTACAAGCTCTACCCGAAGACGCACTCACGGACGAAGTATCTGCTCAGCCGGGTCGCGTACCGGTTCCTCCTCTCGAAGCAGCGGGACCTGATCGCGGCGATCCGGGACGAGGGGACCTTCCGCCCGATGACGCCGTTCGACCACACGATGGCCCTGACGAAGGACTTCATCGGCTACGGCACGAAGATGGGCGAGGGGTGGCTCCTCTCGGCGGAGATGCTGGAGCTCTGCGATTCCGGCGTGATGAACATCGTCTGCACTCAGCCGTTCGGATGCCTGCCGAACCACATCTGCGGCAAGGGCATGATGAAGCCGATCAAGGAGGCGATCCCCGGCGCGAACATCGTGGCGATCGACTACGACCCCGGCACCTCCGCGGTGAATCAGGAAAACCGCCTGAAGCTCATGCTGTCCGCAGCGAGAGAGGCGGAGAGGATGAAGAACGAAGGATAAATAGAGTGAAAGTGAAAACGGTCGTGCGGCTGTACATTCCATACAGCTTCACGACCGTTTCGTTATTCCTTCTTACTTTTTCTGCACGGCCTTCCGGATCTCCGCCGCCAGCAGGACGCACGCCGCGGGAAGGACGGCGCAGAGGCCTTCCGGTCCGCAGGGGAGTCCCCCGACCGCCGCCGCGCCCGTGCCGGTGAAGAGGATCCACACGGCGAACAGGGCCGACGTGAGCGCAAATACCGCCTGCGCGAGGTTGAATTCCCGCTTTGCGAAGAGGCTTCCCTCCGCGCCGCATTCCGCCGAGAATGCCAGCCCCGACAGAATCGCCGCCGAGGACAGCATCGCCCGCGCGCTCTCCGCCGTCCAGAGCTCGTTCAGCCCCGGCGCAAAACGGAAGAGGATCGGCAGGGCGGCGAGCGGAAGACCCCAGAGGATCCCCGACACGATCGCCCACAGCGTGCGCCGCCGGTCCGCGCTCTCCACCTCTTTGCCGCGGGGACGCTTCCGGGGCGAACGTCCGGTCCGGTCGAACGCCTGCACGAGCATCGCCGCGAAGTCGAAGATCAGCCCCCATACGAGGAGGAACACCGCCCCGAGCAGCGGGATCCAGCCGAGGATCGCCGCGAGGACCGTGAGCAGCCGCGCGCACTGCGAGGCCGTCAGATAGAATTTCGCCGCCTCGGTGTTCGTGAGCACCCGCTGAGCCGTCCGCGCGGACAGCACGACGCCGTCCAGACCGCCGAAGCCCGCCGCGCATCCGGCATCCGGGTAGATCACCGCCGCCGCGTTCCGGGCAAGCGCGTCCGGGACCGCCCGCGTCTTCGAGCGGCTCACGGCGAGGCCGTAGTCCGCACGTCCGAGCGCGCCCGCGTCCCATGCCTCCCGTCCGACCGCCGCGATCACCGCTTCCCCGTCCGCCGCGCCGAGGGCCGTCATGGCCTGCACGAACGCGCCGCCGAGATAGTGGTCGCCGATGTCCTCGAAGGACACGATCAGGCCTCGCTTGGCGTTGTCCCGGTCGGAGAGGATCTCCTTCGCGCGGATCGCGTTCCACTCGGCAAACGGGATCACCTGCGTGTCCCGGTCGAAAAGTCCGATCCGGCGGCAGTAGTAGCGGTCCTCGTCCGGCGTCTCCGTGAAGAGGATCGGACGCGCGCCGCTCTCCTTGAGGCAGGCAATGCTCTCTCGCGCCCCCGCCTCCGGCTCCAGCGCGACGGCAAAGAACCCCGTGAAGCTCATCGCCTGCGTCAGGACCGCGAGACGGTTGAGCTGCGGATAGGGAGACGTCCGCCTCGACACCGCCAGCACCCGCGCCCCGCCGAACTCGAGCGCCGCCGCCTCCGCGAAATATTTTTTCTTTTCATCGTCCGTCAGCGGCACGGTCCCGTCCGCCGTCTCGACGGTCGAGCAGCACGCCAGAACGTCCTGGATCGCGCCGCACGCCACCGCCCAGAGCTCGCCGCCATCCCAGACAAGGGAGATCTCGCAGTTCATCGCGAGCCGGTCCGTCGAATCCCGGTGATCCGCCTGCGTGAGCCCGGGTCCGAGCGGCTTGCCCGTACGGTGCGCGCAGGCGTCCGCCGCGATGGAAACGAGGGCCGCGCGTCCCGCCGCTCTGTGCGATCCGGAACGCCTTCCCGATGTGCGCCGTTCATCGTCCCGCGGACGCGCGCGCACGGCGGTCTGGGAGGCTGCGGCAAGCGCGAGGGTCAGCAGCTCCGACGGATCCCCGCCCTCCTCGTCGATCCCGGTGTAGGTCCCGCGGAAGCGGTAAGCGAGGAGCTCCGCGTTGCCCGATTTGAAGTAATCCGCGCCGCAGAACACGACGGCGTCCGGGTACGCGACCTCCTCCATCCGCGCAGGATCGCGGAAGACGGCCCGGCATCCCCGCTCCTCGCGTTCCTCCCCCGTCACCGCGGCCTTCGCGCCGAGGAGGCGTCTCTTCACGGCGTCGAGCCATCCGGTCGGCTCCCTCCCCGAGGCGGCGTCGCGCACGGCGGAGGCCAGAATGATCGAGGCCACGGCGGGCATGAATTCGCTCATCGCCGCGACCGCCATCGCCATCGTGCAGAGGAACACGTCCGGCAGGGCCATCCCGTCGCCGACAAAGATCGACAGAACCGTCAGCACCAGCACCGCCGCGAGCATGGAGAGGCTGACCGCCCGTCCCGACTTGCGCAGCCGTTCGACGAGCGGGAAATTGTGCTCCGCTTCGATCGTCACGCCGCCCTGCTTCATGGAGACAAGCGTGTCCTCCCCGCAGGCGGTCGCGGCGATGCGCACGGACCCGGACAGAACGAGGGACCCGGCGAAGAGCATGTTCGAGCGGAATTCGCAGGGGATCTCCCCGCTCTCCGCGTCGGTCGCGATGACCGTGTTGAATTTGTGAACCGGAAGACTGTTCTCGGTGATCCCGCGCTCGCTGACGACGGCGTCCTCGCCCGTCATGACCCGCCCGTCGCAGGGAACGGTGTCGCCCGGCTCGAGGAAAATGATGTCGCCCGGCACGATCTCCCCGGCGGGAAGAAGGTGGATGCGACCGTCGCGGATGACCGAGGAATGCGGGATGCGCTCGCGGGCGAGATCCTCGAGGATCCGGTTCGCGCGCACAGCGGCGGCTGTCCGCATCAGGGCGCCCGCGGCGAGAACGGCGGCGATCGCGCCCGCTTCGAAGCGTTTGTCGAAGACGGCGGCGGCCCCCGCGCTCACGGTGAGCAGCAGCGTCGGGAGATCGAAAAGGGCGGAGAGCGCGATCTCCCCGGCTGGCGTCCGCTTCACGTGCCAGACGGAATTGGAACCGGACGCGCGGCGCCGCTTTTTCGCCTCCTTCGACGAGAGGCCCTGATACATATCCGACCCAAGGAGCCGGAGCACCTCCCCGTTGTCGAGCAGGTGCCAGGAGTTGGAAAGATTCATGAAAGGGCCTCCGGACGAATGATGAATGATGAATTACGAATTAAGAATTAAGAATTATGAATGATGAATGAAAGGACGAAACGGCGTTGAGCAGATTTCAAAGCTATCCGCTCAACAAACATGGTGAGGCCATGTAATCCTTGTATGACACCGTTTAGCCCCCATTGAACAACGCTTCCGATTCATACATGAGGTTGTACCCGAGGTAGGGGTGGAGTCCAGCTGGTTTTAGCAAGCTGAAATGGAACGAATAATTCTGCGGACACGTTCAAGAGAAAGACTGAACGGCTTGTTCCGCGAGCTTGCCGAAGGTGAGCTCGCCATCTGTCTCCGGGCACCGCCCGGGACGCTTCGCGGCAGCGCCAGATCACTCCACCACGATCTTCCCGTCGCGCGCGTCGATCTTTATCGACGTCAGCTCCCCGCGCGACGCGATCATCTTCTCCGCGATCCGGTCCTCGATCTCCACCTGGATGTACCGCCGCATGTTCCGCGCGCCGTACTTCGCCGAGTAGGACTTCTCCGCCACCGTATCCCGCGCCGCGTCCGTGAATTCCGCCGCGATGCCCTTCTTTTCGAGCAGCGCCTTCAGATCCCCGAGCATCAGCGCGGCGATCCCGCGGAAATTCTCCTCCGTCAGCGCGTTGAACGTGATGATCTCGTCCACGCGGTTGAGGAATTCGGGCCGCAGGAAGTCCTCGAGCGCGCGCTTCGTCTTGTCCTCCGTCAGCCCCTTCGGGTTCGACGTAAAGCCCGGCTTGTTCTGCGCGTACGTGCTCCCCGCATTCGTCGTCATCACGATGATCGTGTTCGTGAAATCCACCTGCTTGCCGTGCGAGTCCGTGATGATCCCGTCGTCCAGAATCTGGAGCAGGATGTTCATCACATCCGGGTGCGCCTTCTCGATCTCGTCGAAGAGGATCACCGAATACGGACGCCGGCGGATCTTCTCCGTCAGCTGGCCCGCGTCGTCGTAGCCCACGTAGCCCGGAGGCGAACCCACGAGACGGCTCACCGAGAACTTGTCCATGAATTCGCTCATGTCGAGCCGGATCAGGGTCTCCGGCGACGAGAAGAGATCCGCCGCCAGCACCTTCACGAGCTCCGTCTTGCCCACGCCCGTCGGTCCCGCAAAAATGAACGACACCGGCTTGCGCTTGTACGACACGCCGACCCGTCCGCGCCGGACCGCTCTCGCCACCGCGTCGACCGCCTCGTCCTGCCCGACGATCCGCGCACGGAGACGCTCGTCGAGCCGCTCGAGCTTTTCGTATTCGCTCTCCGCGATGGTCGAGGCCGGGACGCCCGTCCAGATCTCGATCACGTCCGCGAGGTCCCCCTCCTTCATGCGGATGTTCCCGCACAGCTCGTCGAGGTACCGCAGGCGCTTGTCCACGCGCAGCTCCTCCGCCTTCAGATCCGCGAGGCGCTTGTACCGCTCCTCCACGACGGCGGGATCGTCCTTCGCCGCGTCACCCGCGTTGATCTCGTTCTCGAGATCCGCCTGCTCGCGCTCCACCTCGGCGCGGCGGTCCGCCAGCTCGTGACGCTCCGCCAGCTCGGGCGAGTTCACCGCGATGTGCGCCGCCGCCTCGTCGATCAGGTCAATCGCCTTGTCCGGCAGATACCGGTCCGTGATGTACCGCTCGGACAGCGACGCCGCTGTCTCAAGCAGCGCATCCGCGATCTTCACGCCGTGGTAGTCCTCGTAGTATTTCTTGATCCCGCGCAGGATCTCCACCGTGTCCGCCACGGACGGCTCGTTCACCATCACGGGCTGGAAGCGGCGCTCGAGGGCCGTGTCCTTCTCGATGTACTTCCGGTATTCCGTCAGGGTCGTCGCGCCGATGATCTGGATCTCGCCGCGGGAGAGCGCGGGCTTGAGGATGTTCGCCGCGTTCATCGATCCCTCGGCGTCGCCCACGCCCACGATGTTGTGGACCTCGTCGATCACGAGGATCACGTTGCCGCGCTCCGTCACGTCCTTCAAGAGTCCCTGCACGCGCGACTCAAACTGCCCCCGGAACTGCGTCCCCGCCACGAGCGCGGTCAGATCCACGAGGCATACGTCCACGTTTTTCAGCTTGTACGGCACCTGCCCGTCCGCGATCCGCTGGGCCAGCGCCTCCGCGATCGCCGTTTTGCCGACGCCCGGCTCGCCGATCAGGCACGGATTGTTCTTCTGACGGCGGCTGAGGATCTGGATCACGCGCTCCATCTCGCGGTCCCGCCCGACGATCCGGTCGAGCTTGCCCGCCCGCGCGCGTTCCGTCAGATTGGTCGTGTAGGTCGAGAGATAGCGGTATTCCGGCTCCTCCGGCTCGTCCTTCTTGTCGGACTTTTTCTTTTTCCGCTCGCTCTTCTGCTCCTCTCCCATGAGTTTGGAGAAATTGAAGAGCGGCGCGCGCCCGTCGGCGTTTTCGGGATTGTTCGGGAAATCGCCGTTCTCCATCATGGAGAGCATGTCGCCGTTGAGGCGCTCGATCGTCTCGTCGTCCAGTCCCGTCTGCGCGATCATGTCGTCGATCGTCTTGATCCCGAGCTCCCGCGCGCACTTGATGCAGAATCCGTCCTGCGTTTCCGCGCCGTCCTTGATGGTGCGGAGGAAGATGACTGCCACACGCTTGTGGCATCTTGAACACATAATCATTCGCTGTATTACCCTGTTATTTCCGTTTCAAAGAATCGCCCGTTTACCGGAGCACCGCGTAAATCTTGTCGAAGAGGTTGTATTTTAAGAGGAAGGAGCAGACCACCGTGCGGTCCACCGTCTCCGCGCCGAAGAGGACGGGATCGAACGCCCCGAGCGTCTCCGTCAGCACGGACAGAACGATCGCCAGTATACTCGCCATCGCCGCCGCCTCGAGAACGCCGAAGAGGAACCCGAAGAACGTGTTCGCGCTTTTCAGCACCGGGAGGCGGAAGATCGCGTCGAGCAGCAGCGTCAGGAGCCAGAGCACGATGAGCGCGCCGATGAAGAGGAGCAGGAACGCGATCGCCGAGGACAGCGCGTTTGCCGTCGGGCTTGCGATCTCGCCCGCCACGGACCGGACCGCCCCCTCGTCCGCGCCCGTGAACCCGCGCATCTTGTCCGCGATGGCCGAGAGGTCGATCTTGTAGCGCGAGAGGATCGCGGTGAAGGGCTCCGGAAGGTCCGAGGCGACGCGGTCGAGGTTGAAGAGATCCGTCGACGTGTCGAGCGCGAGGGAGCGCAGGGTCTCGTCGATGCCGTCGGTGATCCGCCCGATGAGATAGCGGTCGCGGATGAAGGCGGCGAGCACGGGCGTGTAGGCGTACGCCGCGATGGAGGCCACGAGCGTGCTCACCAGCCCCATCACCGAGCGCACGAACCCCTTCCGTGTCCCGGACCAGATACAGAGTACCGCCGCAAAAATCAGAATCGCGTCAATCGCCAGCGTCATAATGAAACCACTCCCTTCGAGTTTGTCATAGTCATTTTTTCAGGACTTCTTACTTCTTCCTTCTTACTTTTTCCCTACGAATATCTGGTACGCCGCGTTCTTCTGGCACAGCAGCGCGCCCACGCCGAGCGGGATCACGTCGAGGATGTCCCCGCTCTCCGGGCTCTCCTGCGCCTGCGAACCGTCCGGCGCGACCCGGATCACGCCCTCCGAGGTGACGAGATAGCAGAGCGCGTCCTCCCCCCGTCCCGCGCGGATCCCGGAAAGCCGAGACCGCATCGTCTTGTCAAAGAGGACCTCCCCCGCTCCGTCGAGAACGAGGACCCGGTGCTCACTGCCGAGGGCGTTGACCTGTCCGGTCAGGGCGATCCGCCCGTCCGCGATGTCCGCGTATTTCAGGCTCATCCCGGCGAGGGACACGCGCTTCACCTCCGCGCCGTAGCGGTCGTAATAGTACACCGCCGTGTCGCAGAGGACCGTAAAGCCGTCCTCCGTCGCGTGGACCGAGAGCGGCATCGCGTGGGAGATCGTCTCCTTCGCCACCGACTCCGCCGAACCGCGCTCACAGATCTGGATCTCGCAGTTGAAGTCGGTCGACGCCTGCACCGCCGAGGCCACGAGGAACTGCTTTCCGTCCGGCGACATCGCGACGCCGAGCACGTAGCCGTCTTTGTAGACCTCCATCGTCTTGTTGAAGGCCGCGTTGTAGAGCTCGACGACGAATTTCGTGTCCTTCGAGCGCGTCACGAGCACGAGCGAGCCGTCATCCGCGATATCCGCCGCGATGATCCGCTCCTCGGTCTCCTTCGAGACGATCCCGGTGAGCTGGTTGTAGACGGAATAGCCGACCCCGCCCATGTCGTACACGAGCATGTATTTCTCCGACGGCGCGAGCACGGGATCCGCGTAGTTCAGGGGATCCGCGATGATCTGCGTGCCGTTCTTGTCGAAGTAGCGGTAGGCGTCCGGGGTGCAGACCGCCGCGCCTCCGCGGAAATAGGCGAAGACCGTGTCGCCGGAGCCGTTGTAGACGATCTTGCCGAACTCCCGCGCCACCTCGCCCGCCGCCGTTCCGAAGTCGCGGATGAGATAGCGCATGTTGTCGTAGGTGATGTATTCGGAGCCAAAGACGATCACGCCGAGCAGATACCCGACGAAGAGGATCATGCAGAGGATCCCCGCCGCGCCGTATCGCTTCGCCGTCTTCGCGTAGTGCCGGTTGAACTCCGGCTCGATCTTCCCGGCAACCGCCAGTTTTTCTTCCTGTCCGGGCATGATGCGCGCTCCCTCCTTCCAAGCTGCGCCGCAGACGCAATTTCACTTATCCCCGACCTTCGGCCGGAGTTTATTCGCAAATCCATTGAATCGGGGGATCATACGCCACCCGCGCGAGATACAAGCCGTGCGCGGGCGCGGTCCTTCCGGCTCTCGTCCGGTCCCGCGCTTCGAGGATCGACGCCATGTCCTCCGGCTCGATCGATCCCCACGCGCAGTCGGCGAGGGTCCCCGCGAGGATGCGGACCATGTGATAGAGAAATCCGTCCGCCGATACGGTCAGCGTGATCTCCCGCCCCATCCGCGTCACGTTCAGAGCCGTCACGCAGCGCACCGCGTCGGTGATCTTCGAGCCCGCCGCCATGAACGAGGAGAAATCCCGCCGCCCTACGAAATAAGCCGCCGCCCGGTTCATGCGTTCCACGCCGTCCGGGGGGAGGGGCCGCGGAAGATGCCACGATGTCCCCGCAGAGAACGGATCGTCCCAGGGCGCGTCGTTCATGCGGTAGACGTACTCCTTCCCGACGGCGGAATACCGCGGGTGGAAATCGTCCGGGACCGCCGCCTCGCCCGCGATCGCGATGTCGGGGGGCAGGAACCGTCGCATCGCCCGGTGTACCCGTCCGACGGGAATCCGCAGCCAGTCCTCCCGGGCCTCCGACGGTTCGATCGCCGCGCAGAAGCCGAGGGCGTGCACCCCCGCGTCGGTCCGGCTGCATCCGGTCACCCGGCACGGGAAGCCGAAGCCCTCCGAAAAGGCGGCGGTGAGGGTGCGCTGGATCGAGGGCTTCGGGGACGCGTCGTCGTTCTGGGCCTGATACCCCGCGTACCCCGCGCCGTTCCAGATCAGTTTTACAAGCAGTTTCATACTATTACAGCTGGATCGTCATGAGCGGGAGGAACCGGTTGAGGAGCACGACCGCCGCGCCGAGCAGGACGATCGAGCAGAGGAACACCCAGTCCTTCGGCTCGCTGTGAAGCGTGTTCATCCGCGTCCGGCCCTCTCCCCCGGTGTAGCAGCGGCATTCCATCGCCGTCGCCAGCTCGTCCGCGCGGCGGAAGGCCGAGATGAAGAGCGGGATGAGGATCGGCACGAGCGCGCGTCCCCGCTGGATCAGGCTGCCCGAGGTGAAATCCGCGCCGCGGGCCGTCTGGGCGTTGATGATCTTCTGCGTCTCGTCGATCAGCGTCGGGATGAAGCGCAGGGCGATGGTCATCATCATCGAGAATTCGTGCACCGGGACGTGCAGCTTTTTGAGCGGCGCGAGAAGCTGCTCCAGCGCGTCCGTCAGGGCGATCGGCGTCGTCGTGTAGGTCAGGAAGACCGAGGTCGCGACGATGAGGAGCAGGATGCGGAGCACGATGAGGCAGGCATTGACGATCCCCTCGCGGTAGATTTTGATGAATCCCAGCTGCACGAGAAGATGCTCGCCCGTCATGAAGAAGAGGTTGATGATCGCCGTGAAGAGGATGATGAACAAGAGGGGCTTCATCGCCCGGAGGATCATCCGCGGCGGGATCCGCGTCAGGAGGACGAAGAAGACCGCCGACAGAGTGAGCAGGAGGAACGCCGACGCGCTCTTCGCGAGAAAGATCACGACGATATAGAGGAAGGACGCGATGATCTTGATCCGGGGATCGAGCCGGTGGATCAGCGAATCCCCCTCCACATACTGACCGAATGTGATGTCTGATTTCATTCGCTTTACTGTACCTTAAAGAACCTTAAAAAATCCGTTGAAACCGCGCAGAATGCCGCGTCAGGGAAGCTCCGGCGCGCGTGATGCGCTCATATACTCCCGCAGCTTTCCCACGGCGTAGTCGACCGTGTACACGTCGAGCCCGATGTCGACGCCGTTCTTCTGCAGCGCCGCGGCGACGCGCGTGATGAGCGGGACGTCGAGTCCCACCGCCGCGAGCTCTTCTGCCCGGGAGAACACCTCCGCCGTCGGACGGTGCATCAGAATCTTCGAGTGCGCCATGACGATCACGTCGTCGCAGTACATCGCCATGTCCTCCATCGAGTGGGAGACGATCAGAACGGTCGTTCCGCTCTCCCGCGAGAAGCGCTTGATGCCGCCGAGGATGTCCCGCCTGCCCCCCGGATCGAGGCCCGCCGCGGGTTCGTCGAGGATCAGGATCTTCGGGTTCATCGCGATGACGCCCGCGAGCGCGACCCGCCGCTTCTGCCCGCCCGAGAGGTCGAACGGGGATTTTTCGAGCAGATCCTCCCCGAGCCCGGAGAACGCCGCCGCCTCGCGCACGCGCCTGTCCAGCTCCTCGCCGGAGAGGCCCATGTTCTTCGGCCCGAACGCGATGTCCTCCTCGACGGTCTCGGCGAAGAGCTGATATTCGGGATACTGCATTACGAGGCCCGCCTTGAAGCGCACCTCGCGGATCTTCTTCGGCTCCGCCCAGATGTCGATGCCGTCGAGACGGACCGTGCCGCTCTCCGGCTTGAGAAGGCCGTTCAAAAGCTGCACGAGAGTCGATTTGCCGCTCCCCGTGTGCCCGATCAGCCCGGTGATCCCGCCGCTCTTCACCTCGAGCGAGATGTCGTCCAGCGCCCGGTGCGCCGAGGGCAGGTTTCTGTTATAGGTGAAATTCACATGCTCGAGCTCGATCGCGTTCATCTCCGCCCTCCGATCTTCTCCGCGAGGATCCGCGCGCACTCGTCGGCGTCGAACACGTCGAGCGGCACGTCCAGCCCGTCGGCCCGCAGCTTCCAGCAGAGCTCGGTCGTCTGCGGCACGTCGAGCCCCGCCTCCCACATCCGGAGGGGATTGCCGAAGACCTCGGCGGGCGTCCCGTCGGCGAAGATCCTCCCGCCGTTCATCACGAGGATGCGGTCCGCGCGGGCGGCTTCGTTCATGTGGTGGGTAATGATGAGGACGGTGATGCCCTCCTCGCGGTTGAGGCGTTCGATGATATCCATGACCTCGCGCCGGCCCATCGGGTCGAGCATCGCGGTCGATTCGTCGAAGATGATGCAGCGGCGGCGCATGGCGATGACTCCCGCGATGGCGACGCGCTGCTTCTGTCCGCCCGAGAGATTGTAGGACGGATGGCGCGCGTATTCCGACATGCCGACGGCGGCGAGCGCCTCGTCCACGCGGCGGCGGATCTCCTTCGGCGGGATGCCGAGGTTCTCGCACCCGAACGCGACGTCCTCCTCCACGATGGTGGCGACGATCTGGTTGTCCGGGTTCTGGAAGACCATGCCGACCTCCCGGCGCGCGGCGAGGATATCCTCCTCGGTCGTGTCGTCGGCGGTCATCTCGCGCCCGGCGATCCAGAGACGTCCGGAATCGGGCAGGGCGATCATGCAGAGCAGCTTGGCGAGGGTGGATTTTCCGCTCCCGTTGTGCCCGAGGACCGCCGTGAAGGAGCCCTCCGGGATCGAGAACGAGACATCCTTCAGCGCCTGCACGGGCTTCGTATCCTCGTCGCCCGGATAGGTGAAGGACAGGTGTTCCGCTTTGATAATATCCATAGATGTTCCCGTATTTCTATAAACTGCGCCGCACGTCAGAACCGCACGCGGACGCTCGAGCCGCTCGGCAGGGCCAGGCCCGTGCTCGAAACGGGGATGCACGTCTCCCCGACCGTGACCTCGGCGCGGCTCCGGAGTCCTTCCGGCAGGGCGCGCAGGAGGATGTACTGCATCACGGCAGGCGAGAGGCCCGCGGTGTACGAATTGATGAGGAAGAAGAGCGGCTCGTCCGAGAGGACCTTCACCACGGTCTCCACAAGCTCCGCGGCGCACTCCTCGAGCTTCCAGACCTCGCCGCCCGGGCCTCTCCCGTAGGACGGCGGATCCATGATGACCCCGTCGTACCGGTTCCCGCGGCGGATCTCCCGCTCGACGAATTTCCGGCAGTCGTCGACGATGTAGCGGCAGGGCGCGTCCGCGAGTCCGGAGAGCTGCATGTTCTCCCGCGCGGCGTTCGTCATGCCCTTCGAGGCGTCGACGTGTACGAGCGCGGCTCCGGCCCGGGCGCACGCGACGGTCGCGCCGCCGGTATAGGCGAAGAGGTTGAGGACGCGGGGCTGCTCCCGGCCCGCCTCGACGGATTTTTGGATGATCCCGGCGCTCCAGTCCCAGTTCGGGGCCTGCTCCGGGAAGAGTCCCGTGTGCTTGAAGCCCATCGGGCGGAGGCGGAAGGTCAGCTCGCCCGCCGCAGACGGATAGGTGATGTTCCACGCGTCGGGCATTTTATGGACGACCCAGGAGCCGCCCCCGCCCTGTCTGCGGTAGACGCCGTCGGCGCGCCGCCAGAGGGGATTTTTGCGCTCCCCGCTCCAGATCACCTGCGGATCGGGGCGCACGAGAATCTGGTCCCCCCAGCGCTCGAGGCGTTCGCCGCCCTCCGCGTCGATCAGTTCATAGGATTTCCAGCGATCGGCGAGAAAAATCATGATGCTCCTCCCTCCCCTTCCCGGGATTCGGCTTCTTCGTTCCGCGCCGCGCGGCTTTCTTCGGCGGCCTGCTTCCGATGCTCCTCGATCTCCTCGACGCGCCGCAGCACCTCCGCGTTCGCGCCGCCGAGCTGGGATGCCCATACGGAGCGGCTGCCCTTGCCCTCCTGACCGATCTTCCCGGCCATGGTGGTGGGGCGGTTGAAGTACTCGGCGAGGCGGTTCGATCCGGCGTAATGGTGGCAGATCGCGGCGGCGAGGGCGTCGGCGGTGTCGTCGGGCTTCGGCGGTTCGCGGAGAGCGAGGAAGGTCGTGACCATCTGGATGACCTGATTCTTGTCCGCGCGTCCGTATCCGGCGACGGCCTGCTTGATCTGGAGGGGGGTATATTCGTAGATCGGGACGCCCGCCGCGCTGCATGCGAGGAGGAGAACGCCCCGGGCCTCGGCGACGATGATGCCGGTCTTCTGGTTGGTGTTGAAGAAGAGCTCCTCGATCGCGGCGGCGTCGGGCTTATAGCGCTTGATGACGGTCACGAACTCGCGGTGGACGGCGAGGAGGCGGTCCTCCGTTTTCATGGAGGAGGGGGTGGTGATGGCGCCGAAGTCGACGGGGCGGATCTTTTTTCCCACGCCCGCGGACTCGATGACGCCCCATCCCACGATGGCGATGCCGGGGTCGATTCCGAGGATGATCATCGTTTCCCGATACTGCTCCCGATTTTAACATTCATAATGAAATATTATAGCACAGGGAGGGGGGGAAGTCAAAATACAATCTGTGAATTTTATGTAGCGCGCGCATTTTGTCCCGCGGGTGCGCGCGCCGGGCGGTGCAGTCATGTTGCGCCCTGCGCGCTGACGCTTGCGGAGTTTGGATCTTGCAGATCCGACGTTTTTTCGCCTGCTCTTTTGTTTGCGCGCTGACGCTTGCGGATAATGGATCTTGCAGATCCGACACTTTTTTCGCCTGCGCGGCTGGCGGACAAGAGGACCCTCGGGCCGGGTCCTCTTAGGAATCTCCAGGCCCCAGAGGCGAAGAAGGAGCGCCTTCTCCGCCTCTGGACTCCACCT
>CACZSA010000093.1 GCA_902783705.1 uncultured Ruminococcus sp. | reverse complement strand
CCGGACACCTTCCTCGGCGCGGGCATCCAGACCTGCCGCAAGCTCATCGACGACGGCGTGATCGGCGACCTCGTCGGCTGCGCGGGCTTCATGATCTGCCACGGACACGAGACCTGGCATCCGGACCCGGAATTCTACTACAAGTACGGCGGCGGCCCCATGTTCGATATGGGTCCGTACTACCTTACCGCGCTCGTCAACCTGGTCGGCAACGTGGAGGCCGTCTCCGCGATGACCCGCACGACCTTCAAGGAACGCCTCATCACGAGCCAGCCGCACAACGGCGAGATCATCAAAGTCGACGTCCCGACCCTCTACGCGGGCAACATGCGCTTTGTAAACGGCGCGATCGGCACGCTCTACACGACCTTCGACGTCTATTATCCCGGACAGGCGCGTCTTGAGGTCTACGGCTCCGAGGGCACGCTCTTCGTTCCCGACCCGAACGGCTTCGGCGGCCCGGTCAAGCTCTTCAAGCCCGGCGAGGGGATGAAGGACATCGACCTTCAGTTCGACTACCCGGACAACAGCCGCGCGCTCGGTCTTGCCGATATGGCGAAGGCGCTGCAGACCGGACGTCCGTTCCGCGCGAACTGCAACCAGACCTTCCACGTCCTCGAGATCATGGAGGGCTTCGCGAAGTCCGGCAGAGAGGGACACGAGATCCCGATCGAATCCCGCTTCGAGCGTCAGCCGCAGATGAACCCGGCGATGGAGCACGGCATCCTCGACTGAATCCGCGGATAAATCAAAAAGAGCTGTCAGCGATGGCAGCTCTTTCTGTATCATTTAACCTTCTTCACATGGAACCTGTCGACGAGGTAGTGGATCCCCGCGCCGTGCTCAATGTCGAGCTCGTTGTATTTGAGGATATCATCCGGGGAGACCTCGAGCGGTTCATCCGGATGCGCGTGGGCGGTGAAGAACTTCTTCCGAGGCGGGACGGGCGGCATGTTCCGCTCCCGCTTCGCCTCGACCTTGACCGTCGTCTCGTATTTCTCCGAACGCTTCTCGATATCGCAGGGATTGTACAGCGTCCATACGGCGTCGAGGAGCGCGTCACCCTCGGATTGCGCGGGATCCTTGCCCCCGTCGCACTCGTCGAGGACCGACGCACGGACCGCTTCGGCGAGGAGCGCGTCGATCGATGGCTTTTTGACTTTCTTCCTCTTCCTCATTGCCGATCCTCCCGATCTTCTTCCTCTGCGAGCACCGGGAGCCCGCCCTCGAACGTCCCGCGCGAGAGGAGTACCCGTCCGCCGCCCGCGGGATTCTCCCGGATCGCTTCGATCACGCGCCGGTCGATTCTCTCCCCCGGCACGGCGAGTGGGATCCCCGGCGGGTAGAGCGTCACGACCGTCGCCGCGATCCGTCCCTCGGCCTCCTCCGGCGGTACGATCTCCGCCGTTCTCCGCATGGCCTCGTCCATCCGCATTGCGGTCAGGGGCAGGGCGGGGGCCGGGAGCGGTTCATCCGGGAATCTCATGCCGCGTTCCCGGAAGCGTTCGAGAAACGGCGTGAGCGCGTCGACATGGCGGCGTCCGGTCCCCGCGCCCGTCATCAGCAGGACGTATTTCGCCGACACCATCTCCGGCTCGATGTTGTATTCCCGCCGCAGGAGCGCCGCTGTCTCCGGCCCGCTTATCCCCTTCATGGCAAGGATCAGCTTGCTCCCGTCAAACGCGAACACTCCGGCGGGCTTCACGAAAAGATCTCCCGCCGCCCTGCGCAATTCATCGATCCGCGCCCGCCATTGTGCAAAGAAGGAGGGATCCCCCATCGCCGCGACGCATCCGTCGATCGACGCCATCAGAGGATAGGACGGGCTCGACGTTTCGTAGAGATCGAGGCATTCCGCCGCAAGATCGGCAAACGCCTCCCGCGCGTGGAGAAGTCCCGTCTGCGTGAGCGAGGGCAGGGTCTTGTGCAGGCTCATGACCGTGAGGTCCGCCCCGCACGCGACCGGAGAGGGGACGGCGGGATCGAGGAATCCGAGGTGCGCTCCGTGCGCCGCGTCGACGATCAGGGGGACTCCCGCCCGGTGACAGACCTCGGCGATCCCCGCGATATCGGAGACGACGCCGTCGTACGTCGGGGAGGTCACGATCACCGCGTCGGGCCGCCCGCCTGTCTCCATCGCCGCCCGGACCGCCTCCGGCTTCACGTCGAGGCAGAACCCGAGCGGGTGGATCTCCGGCTGCACGAAGCGCAGGGAGGCACGGTTGAGGAGCGCGGCGTGCCAGACCGATTTGTGGCAGTTCCGCGCGAGGAGCAGGGTCGGATGCGCACGCCCGGACCTGCGGCAGACCGCCGTGACCGAGGCGAGGATCCCGACGGTCGAGCCCCCGACGAGGAAGAACGTCCTCTCCGCGCCGAACCGCAGCGCCGCCCGCTCCATCGCATCGAGAAGGATCCCCTCCGGCGCGTGAAGGTCATCGAGCCCGTCGATCTCGGTGAAATCGATCGGGGCAAAGGGCGCGATCCAGTCGAAGCGTGATGCTGAGCGCATGTGTCCCGGCATGTGAAAGGGGACCTTCCCGTGTGCGCCGGCTTCGGCGAGAAAATCATACAGGCGCATGGCGCACCTCCGAAAACAAAGAAAAAAGGCAGATTCAGGAAATCTGCCTTACAGCGGTACAGGGATTCGAACCCCGACATACAGAGTCAGAGT
>CACZSA010000092.1 GCA_902783705.1 uncultured Ruminococcus sp. | reverse complement strand
GTGGGAACGTCGCCTTCCGCCTCGAAGCTGTGCTTGCCCATGTCGTCCTTGATGCCGTCCTCAAACGTCAGATAAAACTCCGCCGTTTTGAGGATGTCCGCGCCGGAATCCGCGGCCTGTGCGGGGATCACGGCGGATGTGCCGACCAGAGCGGTCAGGCAGAGCGCCGCGACGATTCTCTTCATAAGTCTCATGCTGTCTCTCCTTTCCAAAGAGGAAAAATGTTCGTATTCATGGCGGGAGGCGTCCCTCCCGGGGGTACTGACTGCGCGCGGCGCGGTTACTGACCGACCTCGGCGAAGGTTGCGACCGTCTTCTCCATCGCGCTCACGATCCGCTTCTCGAGCTTCGCGGAGGTGGAGGCCAGCGTGGTCTTGCCCGCGTTGAGCAGCGTCATGACCTGTCCGGCGATCCCGCCCCAGTCATACACGGATGCGATCTCGAAGGTCCCGGTCGAGAGGATGATGTCGAGCATCTCCTGGCTCTCCTGGTCCTGAATGTACTTGAAGTCGAGGGTCTGGTTCATGTAGACGTCGCGGACGGTCGCGGTGGAGTGGGCCGCCAGATAGTCCAGCACCGTGCCCGTGCGTTCGGGATCGGGATTGGTGATCGGGATGGCGACGGCGTTCGCGCCCTGGAAGATGAGCGAGACGTAATCGGCCTGGCTCTCCTCCCACTTCGGGGACGGGACGACGCCGAGCTCGAATTGGACGTCACGCATGTTTTTCAGAACGCCGATCTGCGTGACAAGGAAGAGCACCCGGTCGTAGATGAACATCAGACGGTAGAGCTCGAGGTTTCCGGGAAGCGTGCCCCGGGCGTTGATGGCGTTGTTGGACTTGTCGTTCCAGATCCTCGTCGCCGCGGCCTCATAGATCGCGAGGAACCGCTCGCTCAGCCCGTTCCAGACGGGGAGATTGTCCTGATCCTTCTCCACGATGAAGGCGTCTCCGCCGGTGATGAAGGCGATGGACCAGTTGCCCTCGTACATGGACAGGCCGTACTGATCCTCGACCGTCCATTTGCCGTCGCCGTCCATATCCATCTTCGCCGCGTCCATCATGGTAATCATTTCGTCGAGCGTCCACTCGTTGTTGTGGACCAGCTCGTACGGATCGGGCAGATTGAGGTCGTTCACGATCCGCTTGTTGAAGACCGCCACGTTGTGGCTTTCAAAATACCCGGTGTGCAGGTCGCCGAAGAAGCCGTACACCGCATTGCCGATGGACACGGAGTCGATCGCCTGCTTGTTCCACCACGGCTGATCGAACTGAAGCGACGAGACGTTCAGCGCGTTGATATCGTAGCCGCTCATGGCGTGCCCGAGCAGGATGTTCAGGTCGCAGGTATAGAAGTCGTACGCGTCCTCACCCGCGGACACCACGTTCTGGATGGTGCTGTTCGTGTCGTAGTACTCCCGCTTTTCGATGGTGAACGTGACGTTGAGCGCGTCCTCCACGGTCTTGTTGCGGTTGAAGACGGCGTCGTCCAGCGCCTCGCCCGTCAGTCCCTCCTCGCCGATATTGGTGTAGGCGAAGTTCGAGATGTTGTTGAGCACGCGGATCCCATAGCCGTCGTAATCGGCCTCGGGCAGCGGAAGCTCCGTTTCGGCGGGCTCCGTCTCCGGCGTCTGTACCTCGGTGTTCTGCAGCTCGGCCGCGGCGCCTTCGTCGGCGGTATTGGTCTTGCTCTCGCTGCATCCCGCGAATGCCGGCAGGAGCACGGCGAGCGTGAGGAGGATGGAGATGGCTCTTTTCATGGTCTCACCTCGTCTTCCTTTCTTGTCTTTCGTCCGCAGATTCCAGACGGATTTCCGGATCTTTCCGTGCACTCCGACGAAGAATCCGTTCCGGAGTACTCGATTTTTATTTATTATAGCATACTTTTCTCGATTTGAAAAGGACGGAATCGGACAATTTTATCAGAATCCGTCCTGATTATACCGATTCCGTCCTGAAAATTCCCGTCAGTCCCCGTAATACTGCCGGAGCGCCGCGAGATCGTCTTTGTCCGCCGCGCCGTCAAGGAGGATGAATTCGTCGAGCACTGCGCCGAGGGAGGAGGAATACCGCCCAGTGCCATCCTGCCCGATGTTGAGCATGCGGAGGCCCTCAAAGGAGATATCTTTCAATCCCGCGGAGATCTTCGCCGTGACGAATTCGCCGAAATCGTAGCTGAGGCGGATCTCCCCCGCCTCGCGGTCGACGGCGAAGAGGACGTACACCCAGCCGTCCCGGAAGTCGAGCGGCAGGACGAATTCCTTGTCGAAGCGGTCCCCGCCGCTGCCCACGTTGAACTTGATGTCCGATTCGCGCAGGGACAGCACAAATCCGCGGTTCGCGCCGCTGTTCCAGTCCTTGTTCGAGAACAGGCAGGGATCGGAGCCGACACCGCCCGTCTTGAGCCACATCCCGACAGTGAAGCTGTTTTTGTCGGGCGTGCAGTTTTTGAGGGTGACGTAGCCGTCGTCAAACTGCGCGGCGCTCCCGAAATAGCCGTCGACATAGTAGAGCTTGCCGTTCGCTTCGGTCTCGGCGTCCCCGGCGGCGATCTCCGTGTCCCCGTCGAAGGGCAGATACGCCCGCACGCGGTCCGCGCCGAGCAGATCCGCGAGTCCGTCCGGCGTGGGAGAGGACTCGTGCGTCCGGTGACCGTGGAGGTAATGGATCTCATACACGGGACGCTCCAGCGCCTCCACGCCCTTGAAGAGACCGGAGGGCACGCGGGAGGTCCACGTTTCCGGCTGACGGTCCGCGAGTCCGAGCGCGGCGAGCACAATGGAGGCGGTGTCCCGGATCTCCATGTCCTCGATCTCGCCCTTCTCCACCGTCTTGCCGACTGCCGCCCACAGGATGTATTTCTCCGCGTCCGTCCGGCCGCCGTGGGAGTTGCCCACGCCGCCGTGGTCCGCCGTGACGATGAAGAGCGTGTCGTCGAGGATCCCGCAGTCCCGGCAGGTGTCGTAGATCTTCCCGATATACCCGTCCGTCGTGTGGAGCTGGTCAAGGTGCCGCTTGGTTCCGTAGCCCGAGCCATGGCCCGCGCCGTCCACCTCGTCGAAATGGACGAAGAGGATCGTCGGCTTGTTTTCCTCGAGGAATTTGCAGGCCGCATCGGTCACACGCGCGTCGCCCGGGGCGGTCTTCTTCGTCACGCCGAGGTTGTCCTCGATGATGCCGACGTTGATGGGATTCCAGTTGCAGAAGGAGCCGAGGACCGCGTCCGGCATCGCTTCATGCACCACGCGGAAGAAGGTCGGGAATTCCGAATCGACCGGGTACGGCGTCTCGCTGATGAGGGAGTTCGAGAGGCGGTGGATCTCCGGCTTGACGCCCGTCATGAGCGAGCCCCAGCACTGCGCGCTGATCGTGGGATCGGAGGTCAGGCAGCGGTAGGTCACGGCGCCGTCCGCGAAGATCTCCCCGAGGCGCGGCATGTCGGCGTCCCGGAAGAACGTGCCCGCGCCGTCCACGCCGATGATGACAACGTGCGAATAGACCGCGCTCTCTTCCCCGGCGTCATCCGGCGTCTCCGGTTCGTCCGGCTCCGCCGCCGCGTCGGGCGCTTCTTCCGCTTCGGGGATCTGCTCTCCGGCAGTATCGGTCACCGGCACGGGGTCTGCGGTCCCGGCTTCGGTTTTCTCCGTTTGCCCGGCTCTGGCGCATCCGGCGAGGAGCAGCGCGGGGACGAGGAGGATCAAAAGGGATGCAAAGAATCTGTTCTTCAAGTTTTTCATAATGCTTCCGATTTCGCTTTTCTCAAATTGTTCTGTCAAAGGCCTTCCCGCCTTCACGCTTCCATCTTCTCGCGCAGGATCCGCGCGGCGGCGAGCAGGCGGGTGAGGATCGCGTCGCGCGCATGGTCCGGCGCGTCAAGGCTCTGGTGATGCGCTTCGAGCACGCAGTCGCCCGCGTAGCCGATCTCCCGCAGCGTCCGGATCAGTGCGTCCCAGTCGATCGTGCCCTCTCCGGGGATGAGATGCGCGTCCCATCCGTCGCCCTGGTTGTCCTGCATGTGCAGGGACTGCGGGACGACGGCGCACTCCGCGAGGATCTCGGGGCGGATGCCGAAGCAGTTCGCGTGTCCGGTGTCGAAGCACCAGCCGAAATACGGGGAATTCACCTCCCGCACGAGGGACGCGATGTTCCGCGGATCCTTCGACGCGCCCCAGAGGAGGTTCTCCGAGAGGATCACGACGCCCGCGCGCTCCGCCGTCTCAAGCCACGGCTCAAGGGCGGATACGTTTTTGCGGATGAAGGTCTCGGCGTCCTCGATGATCTCGCCGTTCACCCGCCAGACGGGGTGCAGGACCATATAGCGCGCGCCGAGGATCCCCGCCGCCTCGATCGATCGCCCGACGATCGGATTCTCTCCGGCCTCGCCCGGCGCGTGGGAGTGGGTATAGGGCACGCCGTTTTTCTCCGCGCGCTCCCGCAGGCCGGAAGCCCATGCGCGGTACTCCTCCCCGAGGAAGGGCGAGCCGGGCTCCGTCCAGTAGTCAAAAGCCATGTCGAGCGCCTCGAATCGGAGGCCCGCCAGCCGGTCCGCGGCCTGTTCTCCGGGATAGCCGGGCTCAAACACCGCTGTCGTCGTCACAATGCGTTTCTTCATAGTGTCCATCCTGTCCGTCAGTTGCCGAGGTCGAATTCGCGGATCTTTTCCACGATCTTGGAGGAGATCCGGTTGAACAGCTTTTCCGTCTTCTGCGCGGCGGACGCGAGGCCCTCGCCCTTGACGACGGCGCGCAGATACTGATCCATCACGTCGTGGAAGCCGAACGCCTCGCCCAGATCGAAGCTGCGGTTCTTCATCATCAGCCGGACCATGTCCGCCGAACGCTCGTCGCGCATGCCCTTGCCGATGACGGTGTTCTCGAGGTACACGTCGAGCGTGATGTCATAGGTGTACGCGCCCATCGCCTCGAGGAAGAGGCCGATCTCGTCATAGTCCTGACGCCCGTCTCCGTTCGTGTCGCAGACGACGGTGGGGAGATACAGCGTCGTCGGGTTCTTCACAAAGAAGGAGGAATCGTCGCTCGCCTCGGAGTACCGCGGGAAGCACACAACGCCGTAATCGTCCTCGACCTCGCGGAGCTGGCGGAAGTCGCCGAGCAGGCGGGAGTAGAAGAGCGAGCGCCCCTCGGAGAACGCGATGCGGCCCTTATCGTAATCGGAATAGTCCGTCGCCGGATTCTGCGTGCTGTATATCGCAGAGATCGCCTCGGACACGCGCACGAAGCGGTCGTCCGTCATGTGGAGCACGAAATTCTCCTCGTTGTCGTCCCAGGTGAAGAGGAATTCGCCCGAGCGGTTGAGAAGGGGCTGGAACCAGTACTCGCGTCCCGTCAGGCCGAGCACGTCGTCCGTGAGCCGGTACTTGCCGTCGCCGTTGAGGTCGGTCAGCACCGTCGAGATCTGTGTCTCGAACTTGTCGATGGTCCACGCGTCCTCGAGCATCAGCTCCTGCGGATCCTCGAGCTGATAGTCGTTCACGAGCTTACCGTTGTAGAAAAGCACGGCGAGGGAGTCATAGTGGTCGAAGCCGAAATCGACGAAGCCGAAATACATCTTTCCGAGGATCCGGAGGTATCTCTGCGCGCCCTGATCCCAGTACGGCTGCGTCATGTCGATGTTGTTCAGCATATCGAACGGGGCGAGGATGGCCTTCTGGATCAGGCCGCCGCCCTGACTTACGAGGTTGTAGGCGAAATCAACGTCACCGCTGCCTGAGACGACGGAATGCTCCACTATGCCTGACCCGTCCCCGTAGATAACGACGAACTTGCAGTCGAGAGCTTCCTCCACCGCGCGGTTGCGGTTGTACATCGCGTCCTTCAGGTTATCCCCGGAGAGCTCCTCCCAGTCGAGAACATTGTAGAAGTTGGAATCGAAGTTGTTGGTCGTGGCGATGATGTCCATCCCGCCGAGGGAAGGCTTCGCCACCGCGTCCCAATGCACCGTGGGGGATTCGGTTTCGTCCGTTTCCTCGACGGGCGTGACTTCGGTGGACTGGGCGGCGTCGGCTCCTCCGGGCTCGTCCGTGTTCGCGCCGCTCTCTCCGCAGGCCGCGAGGAGGGGAAGGAGCATGAGCAGGGAGAGGAGCACTGCAAGAATCTTTTTCATGGCGGTTTCCTTTCGTTTCTTTGTTTTGAGCGCGTATCACTGAGAGACGCCGTCCGGCGCGCAGGCTGGTACTTGTTGAAGATGACCGGATCGCCGCATGGATTTCAGCCCCATTGTAGCACCTTTTTACAGTTTTTTCAATACTTTTTTCTCCCGACGCGCAGAAAAAGAACCGATATGCGGAGCTTTTTTATAAAAATGCGGCTCCGCGGGCAGCAGAATGCCGGACAGCGCGAAAAAACAGACGTGCGCCGGGCGGAACACGTCTGTTTTCGATTCTGTCAGCCGGTCTTTGACTCGCCGGAGTACGCGGAGCGGATCACTTGATGCTCTCGTATTTTTCGAGCAGCTTTTCAAGCGATTTCATCGTGACCTTCTCCTGCTTCGCGAGGGAGGAAGCGGCATTCTCGCAGTTTCCTGCGGAGGCGAGCAGTCCGCGGATCTTGCCGATCGGAGAATTCACGCTGCCGCCGAAGATATAGGACAGGTCGAGGTAGATGCCGTCCACGATGATGTCGAGCATCTGGGAGGTCTCGGAGTCGCGGGAGTATTTCGCCTTGAGGGCGGTCTCAAAGTACGCGGTCGTCACGGTGCGGAAGGACTCCGCGCTCATCGCCTCGAGGAAAGCCGCCGCCATCGCGGGATCCGGCTCCGTGACGGGGATCGAGAACGAAGAGGAGGCGTCGTGGACATACTCGGCGTATTTCTCCTGCGCCGTGTCAAACTTCGGCATGGGCAGGATCCCGAAATCGGATTCCATATCGCGCAACAGGTCGATGCCGGAGAGCATCCGCGTGACGAAGATCGTCTGATCCGCCTTCATGGTGTTCATGATGTCGTCGTTGTTGTAGGGCAGGCGCAGGGTATTCGTCCCCTCGAAGAGGAGCTTGTGCATCTTCTCCGTGAAGGAGATCATCCTCTCGCAGCCCGCGTTGAAGAACCAGACCCCGTCGTCGCCCTTCTTCAGGTAATCGATCCGCGCGGCTCCGTAGAAGGCGTCCGCGCCGAGCGTGTCGGTGTTGGTGAAGTAGTGTCCGAAGATATCGCCCTCGTTCGCCTCGCCGTCGCCGTTCGCGTCCTGATAAACCGGCTCGCAGAGGGAGGTCATCTTGTCGATGGTCCACTCGCCCTCGTTGACGATCTGGTACAGGTTGATCTCGCCGTTGTAGAACGTGTCGAACATGGTCCGGTTGAAGAACATGACGAACGCGCCGGAGATCATCGTCTGCCCGACCTCGCCCATGACGGTGTAGTTGTGCCCGTTGAGGTTGGTGGTCTCAAGGAACGCATGATTGTACCACGGAGCTTCAAAATCGAGATACGGCAGCTCGTTCATCGGCAGAAGGATGTTCTCCATC
Organism: uncultured Ruminococcus sp.; assembly: GCA_902783705.1. Classification (GTDB taxonomy): domain Bacteria; phylum Bacillota; class Clostridia; order Oscillospirales; family CAG-272; genus UMGS1696. Next base: position 3,438 of record CACZSA010000092.1, on the reverse strand, counting down.
GTCAGGGACATCATGGAATACATGCCGTTGCCGAGCAGGTCGTAGTCGTTCGAGCCGGCGGAGACGGACTTGCGGATCTGGTCGTTCGTGCCGCCGTGAATGTTGACCGGGGCGAGGATCAGGTCCATCACGAGGTTCAGCCGCTCCTGCACGCTGAGATTGCGGGTATAAACGGCGTCGTTCACCACTTCCCCGTTCAGCTCCTCGGCCTGGAACTCCATCAGGGTGTCCCGGTCGCCGCCGCGGGTGTAGAAGTGGATCGTCGCGCCGCCGAAGTCGAGATCGTCCGGGAGCGAATCCTTCACGTCGGAACGTCCATTGCCCGCGGGCTCTTCGTCCGCGATCTCCGCCGCAATCTCGGGGGAAGCGGCGGTCTGCTGCGAGGCACCGTCGGGCGCGGTCGATTTTTCCTCATTCGTGCCGCCGCTCGAGCAGGAGACCGATCCCGTCAGCATCAGAAACGCCAGAAGCAGCGATATCCATGATTTTTTATTCATTCTGTCCTCCCTGTTCTCTGCCCTCCGGCAGGTGGAATCCGGGGCGCTTTCCCCGGTTTGTCGGATGCCCTATGATGCATATTCTATCACATTTTCCCCGGCCCGTCAAGCGGAGAACCGTCTTTTTTTCTTCCGGATCCGTCCGCCGAAACGCCGAAAACCCCTTGCAATCTCCGCCGCGTTCGTGTACAATGGAACCGGGTACGGCACGGCGCCTGCGGGAGAGCGGGAAAAGCCGGTGCGTCTCAATCTCCATACATCAAGAGGATCATCACCATGACCTGCGCTGACATCAACATCCGCGACCCCTTCGTTCTGGTCAGGGACGGCGTTTATTACATGTACGGCACCCGCGCCGCGAACTTCGGCGGACAGACGGGCGGTTTCGACGTCTACACCTCGACCGATCTTGTGACCTGGAGCGATCCGATCCCCGTCTTCGATTCCGTACAATACGGCATGAACCGCGGCGTCAACTGGGCCCCCGAGGTCCACCTCTACCGCGGCGCGTACTACATGTTCGCCACCTTCACCCGCGAGGACGGCCTGCACGCCACCTATGTCCTCCGCGCCGACAGCCCGCTCGGCCCCTTCGCTCCGCACGGCAAGGGATCGCTGACGCCCGCCGGCTGGGAATGCCTCGACGGGACGCTCTACGTCAGCCCCGACGGGACGCCCTCCCTTGTCTTCTGCCACGAGCACACGCAGATCTCGGACGGCACGATCTGCGCCCTCCGGCTGAGCGAGGACCTGAGATGCGCGGCAGGCGAACCGGTCGTCCTCTTCAAGGCGTCCGAATCGGGCACGGCGGAGTCGATCCCGTTCGGCGGAGGCCGGAATTTCGTCACGGACGGGCCGTTCATGTACCGCTCCGGGACGGGAGAGCTCTTCATGATCTGGTCCTCGTTCATCGGCGGGCGATACGTGGAGCTTGCCGTGAAGTTCATGGACGGCGAGCTCGGCATGGACTTCGAGCACCTCCCGCCGCTCTACACCGAGGACGGCGGTCACGGCATGATCTTCCGCAGTGAGGGCCGCGTCTGGCTGACCTTCCACTCACCGAACGCCTCCGGGCACGAGCATCCGTGCTTCATCGAGCTCGAAGACCGCGGCGACCGGATCGAAGTGAAATAACGTTCCAATGACAGAACGGAGACGGAATCCCATGCGCGGGACGCCGTCTCCGTTTTTGCTTTATGCCGTATTCAGCCGCCGATTCTCCGGACCGGCACGCGCCGGACACGGAGACGCTCTTTATTCAAAGTCCTTGACGATCTTCTGGTAGTACTTCTCCGTTACCTTCTTGTTCGGCGCGAATTTGGAGGCGAGCTCCTTGTTCTTGCCGAGGATGTTGTTCACGAGCACGTCGCGGTTGATGACGGGGTCGTACACATAGCCGAAGTTGAACACGCGGCCCTGCCGGATCAGCTCGAGCATCAGCGGCATGGTCTCGTCCTGCGCGAACTTGGTCTGCATCGCCGTCTCGTAGTACGCGGGGATCACCTCGCTGTACGCCGCGGCGGGAAAGGCCTCGATCATCGTGCCGACGAAATCGCAGTCGTCCTCCGTGAGCGTCACGGGCAGCGCCATGACCGACGCGTGACCGTCGACCTGCGTCAGGTACTTCTCCTGCAGCTCGTCGTATTTCGGATAGGGGACGAGGCCGTAGGCAAGATCCTTGTCGCGGTTGACCTCGACGTCGCGCACCATCATGGAGGCGAACAGGGCCTGACCGTCCCAGAAGATCATCTTCGTGCCGGAGGTCTGGTCCATCCACGCGATGTCGTTCTCCGCGAGGAGCGCGTACATCTTGTCGAAGATCTCGTAGGTCCGCTCGCTGTCCATCGCGTAGTAAGGCATGCCGTTTTCATCGAACTTCGAGATGCTCTCGCCGCACGCCCACCAGTAGTTCGAGACGGAAGCCAGCCACGGGGAGCCGTAGGAGTTGATGCCGTAGGTGTCCTTGACGGTCATCTTCCCGTCGCCGTCGCTGTCGTTCGAGACGTCCTTCACCATGTTGTAGTAGGCGTCGAGCGTCCAGCGGCCTTCCCGGACGAGGTCGTAGGGCGTCTCCTCGATCATCAGGTTGGTCATCATCTCCTTCGAGAAGATCAGGCACCAGGTCATCTCGAAGGTGTTCATGCAGTAGTCGGAGGCCGTGACATACATGACGTTGTTCACGGTCAGCTCCTTCACCGCGTCGGTCCACCACGGCTTTTCAAAGTCGAGGTGGGGCATGTCGTACCAGTTCATCGTGACGCCCGACGCCGCGAGGGACGCGGTCAGGATCATATGCTGGAATCCCACGTCGAAGGAGCGGTCGCCCGCCGTCACGGCGTTGGTGAAGGTGTTGTTGAGCCCGCCCTCGGACACGGGCAGAAGCCCGAGCTGCATATTGAACCGCGTCTCGATCTCCTGCGTCCGGTTGTAGATCGCGTCGTTGATGACGTCCCCGGTCAGCTCCTCCGCCGTGATCTCGCGCAGGTGCTCGTCCTCGTCGCGGTAGAGGACCGTATAGACCCGGCCTTCAAAATCCCGCTCCTCGAGTCCGTCCGAAAACGCTTCGGTCTCCTCCTCCGGGATCGCCTCCGGCTCCGCTGCCGACGGAGTCTGTTCGTTCGCTGCGGGCGTTTCCTGCTGTGTCGTCTCCGAGCATCCGGCGAAGGACGCCCCGAGCATCAGGGCCGCGAGCAGCACGGCAATCGGTCGTTTCATGGGAATCCTCCTTTATTTCTGGTTTTCATTGTTCCGTTTCCGGGGATCCGGGAGCACGCAGAGCCATCCGCCCGCGCCCTCGCGGATCTTTCCGCGGAGCTCGGAATATCCCGCGGGCTCCCCGTCCGTCGTGATGACATTCCCGTGCCAGACGTTGTCGCCGAGGGTGTCGTCCCAGACGTCGAGATCCGTCCGTTTCCCGTCGCCGCGTCCTCCCGGCGTGCCG
>CACZSA010000091.1 GCA_902783705.1 uncultured Ruminococcus sp. | reverse complement strand
GATAAAGGAGAAAAAGAAGAATGGAATGATCTGAATTACAGAAGGGCTGTCGCATTTTCTCCATTTCTGAAGTTAATGCGACAGCCCTTTCGGTTTTCGGGCTTGATTACAGTTTGGTCCATGGACGGGTGGGACCTCAGCGTCACTCGCCCTCCCGGATGGAGGTCAGCAGCTTATCGAAGACCTTGTTGTACACCTTTTCGCTCTTCTTATATGCGGAGGCGAAGTCGGTGCTCTTCGTCACGCCGATCAGGTCGCGGAGGGAGAGCATCATGTTGGACATGCCATAGTTGTAGATGTAGGCGAAATCCGTCGTCATGGAGTCGTGGATCAGGTCGATGACCTGGGAGGCGGCGTCGGAGGAATCCCGGCGGTACTTGTTCTTCAGAATCACGTTGTAGTATTCCGGCATCACGTCGTAATAGTAGTAATACCCGAGCTTCTCCAGCACGGCGCTCGTGGTCTTCACGCGGGTGCTGACGATCGGAACGCAGAGGATCACCGCGTCGTCGTGGGTCAGGGAGCCGTAGGATTCGATGGTGTCGTCCAGCTTCGGCACGGGGACGATGGTGAAGTCCGTCTGCATATCGCGGATCATGTCGAGGCGGGAGAACTTCTCGCACAGGAACAGGGCCTGATTGTTCTCCATCATCTCGAAGGTCGGGATCCCCTCCACGTAATAGGAGCCGGTATTGTTCCAGAGGAAGTTGACCAGAGTCTCCACGAATTTGACGGTCGTATCGTTGTTGAAGGTGATGTAGGGCACGCCGTCCGCATCACGGGAGCACCCGCGCACGCCGCAGTCGATCATGAAGTGGTCCACGTCGCTGCGGGTCCAGGACGCAAAGCCGAAGGTGTCGCCCACGTCGGCCTTCCCGTTGCCGTTGTTGTCGACGTACAGACTGCCGACAATTTCCGAGAGGCGGTCAAAGGTCCACTCACCGTTGAGAACGGTCTCATAGATTTCGTTCACGTCCCGGCCGATATCGCTCAGAAGGTCCGTGTTGAGGATCATCATGGAAGAGCGGCGGAACACGTCGGGAGAGGCGTCGCCCGCGAGGAAATAGGTGTGGGTCCCATCCGCCTCCGCCTCGTGGATATAGCCCTCGTACCACCAGGGTTTCGCGAAGTCGAAATACACATCCTCTTTTTCGTTGAGGTTGGCGAAGAGGTGCTGGGAAACCATCGGCGCCACCTTCCACTGGGTGCCGTACACGATCTCGTAAATGTCGTCGCCCGCTTTGACGGCGTTGGAGACGTTGGTGGGCTCGATGCCGCCGTTTCCATTGTGGACGAATTCGCAGTTCAGATCCTCCATGACCTTCTGGTTGGAGGCGAAGACCGCGTCGTTCAGAAGCTCGCCGTTGAGCTCCTCCACGTTGATGTTGTAGGTCTGCTGATCGTGGAAATGAAGGAAGCGGACGGATTCGCCGCCCAGATCGAGATCCGCCGGAACGTCGCAGGCGATGTGCTCCTCCGCGGCTTCCGTCTCCGCCGCTTCGGAGATGACGGGCGTATCCGTTCCGCCGGAGGAATTCTGCTGGGAGGGTTCGGGGTTCGTCCCGCTTTCGCTGCACGCGGCAAAGGCGGGGGTGAGCATCAGAAGGCTCAGAAGGATCGCGGTCAGTCTGGTTTTCTTCATATCTTTACAATGTCCTTCCCCGGAGGCAAACGTTCTGCGTCTGCGCTGTCCGTATTTCTATGAAAGATTATACCATGACGCTCCCGGATTGTCAACCAGTTATTCGGGATGTTTTCGGCCTTTTCTTGTGGAAAATGACCAAGATGAGGCGCGGGCCGATTCTCGGAGATCCTTTTCTTTCCTTTTTGTGTCTTTGCGTCCTCATCCCTTCGCCGCAAATATCCGGAAGGCGTACGTCACCTCGGCGCTGATCCCGCTGTTCACCCAGCTCGGCCAGATCGCCTCCGCGACGAGGATCCCGTCCTCATTCGGCGCGGAATACGCGAAGGGATCCTCCTCGTCCGAATCGTCCTCCATGCTCAGCGGGGACAGGACCACCCGGTCGAGATACCCGCCGTTCCCGTCCGATTCATAGAACCAGAGGTTCATGATATACGGATCGTTGTCCTCCGCAAAGGTGAAACGGATCGTCTCACCGGGCTGAACGACGAGGGGATCGCATTCCGCGGTCAGGGGATCGGGACCTTCGAGCTCGGTCCGCGCGTCCGTCTTGGTTTTCTCCCAGTAATAGCTGAGCGGTTCCGCGGTCCTGTCTCCCGCTTCCGCCGTCAGGGTCAGCGCGGACGGACCGTCCGGCACGTCGCCCGGGATGAACAGCTTGTCGCACGAGGCAAGCAGGAGCAGAAGAACGGCAAAGAGCGCCGCGGCCTTCAGCAATTTATTGCATGCGGAGCGATTCGCAGGGGCTGTCTTTCTGTTTTTCATGAGAACCTCCCGGATGTCGGATTTGTGTCCGATTTCAAAGAGTATTATAGCATATCCGGAACGCGAGCGCCATAGTTACCCGCAATTCCCGGCAACGGAAAAGGGCGTCGGCGGAGTTTTCATCGCGGTTCTCCGAGGAGACCGCGGCGAAAAGGAGCTGCCGACGCCCTGCTTTCAATTATTCAGCGGAGACGCGCCCCGCAGGAGGTGGGATTCAGTGCTTTTTCTTCGAAACGGCGAAGCCGCAGACGGAGATCAGCGCAGCGACAGCGGCAGCGAGGCCGAAGTCGAAGGTGTTCGG
>CACZSA010000090.1 GCA_902783705.1 uncultured Ruminococcus sp. | reverse complement strand
GCACAGGAACGCTCTCCGGCGCGGATTACGGCTTTTTCGGCATCGGTTCGCTGACCTTCGATAAAGCGGCGTTGGATATCCGCGGCGGCAAGTCGGCGGTCAGCACCGATAACGGCTATATCACCGTCGTGGGCGATTCCGACGTGACAGCATCCGGCGGGACACATGGATTTGAAATCAGAGTAAAGGGCATTTTCAAAGTCGAATCCGGCACTGTGACCGCAACCGGAGAAACGCTTGCGATCAAGGCGTCGGTCGATGTGTATGAAGATTCCACCGTCCTTGTGAACGAAGAACCCTCCGCCTCCGGTAAAACGGAATGGAACGGGACGGATGATCTCGGCATAAACGGTAATTTCAAGTACGTGAAGATCATGCCGAAGGTAGAAACCTACACCGTCACCGTCACAAGCGGCACGGGCGGCGGGACATACGAAGCAGGCGAAAGCGTGACGATCACCGCGAACGGTGCGCCGACGGGAAAGGTATTTTCCGGATGGAGCGGAGCGGACACCCTGACCTTCAAGGACGGCGATAAGGATACATCCCCCGCGACCTTCACCATGCCCGCGAAGAATGTGTCGGTAACCGCGACTTACAAGGATTTCACAAAGTACGACCTCTGGGTCGGCGGCGTGCAGGTCAACAGCGAGAACGAGGACGATATTCTCGATGACGGCGGCAAGGCGAAGTTCGATCCTTCGACGAATACGCTGTCTTTCGAGAACCCCGCTATCACGGGTGAATCATTAGTGAGTGGAGCTGGAATCCACTCTAATCTTGCTGAACCGTTGATCATAAAAGGCGAAGTTACGGTCTCCGGAGAAAAATACGGCATATACGTTGAGAATGATCTTATCATCACCGAAGGTGCCAAAGTGACCGCGTCCGCTACGGTAGGCAATGGATATAGATATGGCATCTATTCACCGGAAGGTGCCATTAAGATCACGGGTTCCGACCTGACTGCTCAGGGAGCATATCAAAGCATCCGTGCCGAGAATGGAATCACCGTTTCCGACAGTACAGTAAACGCGTCTGGAAACGAAAACTATTGCGGCTTCTACACAAAAAACGGCGATATTACAATCTCAGGAGAAAGTACTGTAATAGACGCAAAGGCAACGAGTACTGGTTATGGTTTCTTCGCCGATTACGGAGACATCATTGTCTCAGGCGGCGATATAACCGTCTCCGGTGGCACAAGCGGCATCTGGAGCGATAATCTCACGATCTCCGGCGGTAAAATGAACGTCTCCGGAGCCGAAGGAATTCTGACAGACCACACAATAACCATATCCGGAGGAGATATAACCGTCACAGGAGAACACAGCGGCCTTGACAGCATCAACTGCAAAGATGTTACTATTTCGGGGGGAAAACTGACGTCCATAACCACAGGATGGTGGGGCAGTCAGGGCGGCCTTCGCGCATCAGAAAGCGTAACAATATCCGGGGGAGAAGTTTACCTCAAAGCGACCAGAAACGGCCGCGGCATTGGTAGTAAAAACATAGTTATTTCCGGTGAAAATACCGTTGTTACGACAGACACAACGGAGACCGGAATCCTTAGTTACAACGGCACAATCACCATTAAGGACGGAGCCGAAGTGAACGTCAAGGCGACAGGTGAAGACAGCAACGCCATTTATGCAACTGACAGCAACATCACCATCTCCGGCGACAAGACTGTTGTGACGGCGGAAGGTGGGAAGTCCGCGATCTTCGCCGAAGACGGCACGATCACGATTGCCAACCCGCTCGTGATTCTCACGCCGAACGACGGCAAGCTGTCTTCGGATAAGAAGAACATCTGCGAATCCGACGGCGAGACCGTCGCAAAGAAGGCCGTGATCGCGAAGGGCGAATACTACCCCCTCTGGGTCAACGGCGTGCGGGTGAACAGCGAGAACAAGAACGACATCCCCTGCGACAGCGGGACAGCGGAGTTCGATTGGGCTTCAAAGATGCTGACTTTCACAGACGCCGTGCTCTCCAAAGGGGCTTGGTACGATGATAGAAAAGCACCAATTATATACGCTTCTTACGATGTGCTGAACATCACGGGAAAAGTTACGATTGACACAGATGACGGTTGCCTGGGGGGGATTCGGACTTATTATGGCGTTGCCATCTCCGGCGAAGATACCGTGGTGAATATCACGAAAACAAACAAGGATAGTGCGTGGTTAGAAGCCATCTGGGATTACCGCAAAGGCATTTACATTAACGATGCAACCATAAATATTTCATCGACAGTAGGCAGCTTACGCGGTCTTAGCTGTGACAAGGGCGAAATAGTCATCTCCGACGCAATAGTGAACATCTCAGGAGAATATGGTCAGACTGGCATCAGTGGTAAAGATATTACGATTTCTGGCGGAGAAGTGAATGCCCTGATGAGCCGTAAAGACATAGATATTGTAGCACAAGGAATTGTCGCCGGGGGCAAGTTGGATATCAGCGGAAATGCCAGAGTATCTGCCAGGGGTGGGCAAGTCGGTATAGCCTGTGGTGATCTAAACATTTCCGGCATAGATACCGTTGTTACTTCGGAAGGCGGTATTACGAATAAATATGGTAGAGGGACACTCTATGTTTTTGAGGACAGTGAGGGCGTGATCGACATCTTTGCCCCGCTCGACATTGTCAGGCCTGTCAACGGAATAATCGGTGAAGACAGCAAGCGCATATATGGTGCCGACGAGGAGACCCTTGCGGGATATGTCATGATCGCGAAGCCGATTCCGGTATCGGTCCGCGCGGATTGCGCAGGTACGAATCTGGAAGGCGCAGAGCTACTGCTTCGGGAGGACGGGCGTCCCATTTACGAATGGACAAGCACTTCGATCTCGCACCACATGGATTTGTCAGCCGGGAACTATTCGATTTCTGTATCAACCCCGCCGGACGGCTACTATGCCACTGCGATAGAAGAGACTGTCGTGATCGGCAGTGACGGGAGCGTGACTTATTCGGGCAGCAAGGACGGCGATACGCTGCTCGTAGAATTTGTGAAGACGGAAGTCGGGATTCTGACAGTCGATGGGAAGGGAAATCCCATTGAAGGCGCCGAAATCCAGATGCTTCTGGACGGCAGTGTTGTGGATTCATGGACTTCCACAACCGAGGCACATGTGGTTCTGGGTGCGGCTGTCGGAAAGACATATACCCTGCATGAAACCAAAGCGCCGACAGGCTGCAATACAGCCGCGGATAAGACCTTCTGGATCGATGCAGACGGCACTGTAAAATACGATGGCAATACCGACAGCAGCGGCAATCTGCTCATCGAGCATGAGACCAGCACCTACACGGTGACTTGGGTGATCGACGGCAAGACCGAGACCGAAACCTACGAGTATGGCAAAACCCCGGCGCATACCGAACCGACCAAGGCAGCAAGCGCAGGCAAGACGTACGAGTTTAAGGAATGGAAGCCCGCAATCACGCCTGTGACAGAGGATGTGACCTATACGGCGATGTTCACCGAAAAGACGATCGGCATCCTTGTCACCGACCCCGAGACCGGGGAACCCGTCGTCGGCGGCACCGTTACGATCACCGATCCCGAGACCGGCGAGATCCTCGACTCGTGGACTCCCGACGGCACGCCTCATCCGCTGCCCGGCACCCTCCCTCCGGGTGAATACATCGTCACCGTGGAACTTCCCGACGGCTCGACCATTGAAATGACCATCATCGTCGGTGATGACGGATCGGTCAGCATCGTCGGTCCGGACGGCGAACTCACCCCGGTCGAACCCGGCGGAACAATCACCATCGACGGATCCACCCAAAAGTACATTGTTACCTGGATCATCGACGGCAAGAAGGAAACGGAAGAGTACGCTTACGGCGAAATGCCGAGCCATGCGAAGCCTAAAAAGGCGTCCGATGTGCTCTGTGATTACACCTTTACGGGCTGGACTCCCGCAATCGTGAAGGTGACGGCGGACGCGACCTACACGGCGCAGTTTGAGGCGAGCCTGTCTCCGTTCAGTCCCTTCTCTCCGTTCTCCCCGCATTCTCCCTTCGCTCCCGGCTCCGGCACAACTGACGGTTCCGGCACGCCCGATGGTTCCACCACGCCCGGCACCGGACTTCCGTTCACAGACGTGACGCCGGATTCTCCGTACCTCGAGGACATTCAGTATGTGTACGAAAATGACCTCATGAACGGCATGAGCGAGACCGAGTTCGGCGAGTATCTCCCGCTGACGAGAGGCATGATCGTGACCGTCCTTCACCGCATGGAGGGCAGACCCGCAGTTGCCTGGACGCGCGTCTTCACGGACGTTCCCGCGGGCATGTGGTACACCGACGGCGTCGAATGGGCGGCCTCCCACGGCATCGTCCTCGGCTACGGCGACGGCAGATATGGCCCGAACGACAACGTGACCCGTGAACAGCTTGCCGCGATCCTGCATCGGTACGCGAAGTACAAGGGCTACGACGTGAGCGTCGGCGAGGATACGAGTATCCTCAGCTACAACGACGCGTTCACGTGGGGCGATTGGGCTGTTCCCGCGCTCCAGTGGGCCTGCGGCACGGGCGTGCTCGAGGATGTCCCCGTCGGCATGCTCCGCCCGACCGAACCCGCGAACAGAGGCGAGATCGCCCACGCGATCCACGTCTTCTGCGAGGATGTCGCGAAGTAAAGCGAATACAAATTGTCAGCCGCTCGGATGCAGAATCCGGGCGGCTGCAGCTTTTTCGGGAGATTTTCTTGCGCCTGATTGGGATATTCGGTTTCGAGGGGCGCGGACTAAAGGAAGTACCATTGACATCCCGGATTTTAGAAGTGTGTATCCTATATGAGCGGGTGCCGATCTTGACAAACACGGCGCCGCATGGTACAATAACAGCAAATCTCCCCTCTGCCCGGAAGATCCCTCTCCGGCTGATTTCATGGAGGCCTTTATGCTGTCGAAATCCGATGTCCGCGCCGCGATCCGATTTGACTGCCCGCCCCGTCCGCCCCGCGCATTCACCAAATGGTGGGGGGAGGGCCTCGGGGAGCAGTACGGGGACGCGCTGCGCCAGTTTGACAAATACGAAGAGGATGTCGTTGCCGTTCCTTTTCCCACTCCCGCCTTCACACCCCGTGAGGACGGCTTCTTCTGGCGCCTGCCGCAGGTGGACCGCACGAAGAAGACCGGACTTGACGCACAGGCGGCCCTGCCGGACTGGGACGATCTGCCCGCCTTGCTCGAAGCCCTCCCCGATACCGACACACCGGGGCTGTTTGACGACGCCGCAAGGATCGCCGAGGAGGCGCACAGGGCGGGGAAGTACGTCCTGATCCATCACTGGTCTCTGATGTACGAGCGCATCTGGAACTTCCGGGGGATGGAGACTTTGATGATGGACTATTACGACTTCCCCGACGAGGTCCACGCTCTGCACCGCGCGAACGCGGAAGTGGAAATGAGGCTGTTTGAGCGCGCCATGCGGGAAGTAAAGCCCGACGGCTACATGATCAGCGACGACCTCGGGACGCAGAAATCCCTGATGATGTCGCCCTCCACCTTCCGGGAGTTCATCAAGCCCTATTACCGCGAGATGTGGGGACGGATCCGGGAATGCGACGTGGACGTATGGCTCCACACCTGCGGGAATATCTCCGAAATCATCGGGGATCTCATCGAATGCGGGCTGTCCGTCCTGCACCCGATCCAGAAGCACACGATGGACTGGGAGGAGATTGCTGCCGCGTGGCGCGGAAAGATCGCGTTCTGGGTCGGCATGGACGTGCAGGACACGCTCATCAACGGCACCCCGGAGGACGTCCGCCGGGAGGTGCGGCTCATGCGCGATACCTTCGATTCTCCGCGGGGCGGCTTCCTCTACGCCGCCGGAAACGGGATCGTCAGGGGGACGCCGCTGGAAAACATCGAAGCCTTCCTCAGCGAAATCCTCACCTACGGAAACGGGTGAGGGAAGTCCCGATCCTGCAGAAAAACCAAAGCCGCCCGGATTTGCTCCGAGCGGCTGAAAATTTGTATTCGCTTTACTTCGCGACTTCCTCGCAGAAGACGTGGATCGCATGGGCGATCTCGCCTCTGTTCGCGGGTTTGGTCGGACGGAGCATGCCGACGGGGATTTCCTCGAGCACGCCCGTACGCAACCCATTGGAGCGCGGGAACCGCCCAGTCGCCCCTCGTGAACGCGTCGTCGTAGCTGAGGATATTCGTATCCTCCCCGACGCTCACGTCGCAGCCCTTGTACTTCACATAGCGGTGAAGAATCGCGGCGAGCTGTTCGCGCGTCACGTTGTCGTTCGGGCCGTATCTGCCATCGCCGTAGCCGAGGACGATGTCATGGGACGCCGCCCATTCGACGCCGTCGATGTACCAACGGTGCTTTCATCCTCCGTCCAGAAAGCGTACCCGGCGCGGATCTCCTGACCGAACGGTTTTCGATCGCTGGATAGCTCTGTCGGACCATCCAGAGAGGAATTCAAATCTTCTTTCTCCGCCTCGAGCGAGGCTCCCGAGAAAATAGACCGTTTCAAACATCCTGTCTGTGATGAGAACGGGAATCCGGATCATGCGGAAAAAATCGGTATAGATTTCGTTATAAGGGATCAGGCGGTGCCGGACACAGACCTCAAACAGTCCGAGCAAACCAAAAATATGGATTTAACTCCATATAAAAAACGCAGAATGCCCCCTCCTGCGTTTTTTACGGGTAAAATTCCCATTCATAATCCACACAGGACAGCGTCATACTATGAGCGTGAGACAGCGGTCTCGCGAAAATAAAAACGAATGGAGCGTATCAAATCATGGCAAACAAGAATTCCAACAAGCTCACCGTTCCCGAAGCGAAGGACGCGATGGAGCAGTTCAAGCAGGAAGCCGCGAACGAAGTCGGCGTGACCCTCAAGTCCGGCGATAACGGCAACCTCACCTCTCGCGAAGCCGGTTCCATCGGCGGTCAGATGGTCAAGAAGATGATCGAGAAGTACGAGAACGAAATCTCTGCGAAATAAGCGGATCTGAGAGAAACAGAAAAGAAAATCTCCTGCGGGGTTCAGCCTCACGGGAGATTTCTTTATGCATTTTTATATCACGTTCACCGCCGAGCCGTCCTGCATGTACACGACCCGGTCCGCCATTGCTGCGGCGTCGGGATCGTGCGTCACCATAATGACGGTGATGTTGTGCTCGTCCCGCATTTCGAAGAGGAGCTTCATGAGCTCTTCGCCGTTCTTCTTGTCGAGGTTTCCGGTCGGCTCGTCGGCGAAGAGGATGCGCGGACGCGAGATCATCGCCCGGATCACGGCGACACGCTGCTGCTCGCCTCCCGACAGCTCCGACGGAAGGTGGTGGATTCGGTCCGCGAGGCCGAGACGCGAGAACAGGCTTGCGGCGTAGTCCTCGTCAAACGGCGCGCCGTTGTAGATCGAGGGTGTCATCACGTTTTCCCACGCCGTCAGGACCGGCAAAAGCGCGTAATTCTGAAAGACGAACCCGAAATTCTTGCCGCGGAATTTCGCGAGCTTCGAGCGGGAAAGCGCGTAGAGGTTTACCGGGTTCTTTTCGCTCTCGCTCTGCGGATAGACCCAGACGTCGCCCCCGGACGGCTGATCGATCCCGCCGAGAAGGTGAAGGAGCGTGCTCTTCCCGGAGCCGGACGGACCGACGATGGCGGTGAAATCCCGCTCATAGAAGGGCAGGCTTACCCGGTCGACCGCGTTGACGAAGGTCCCGCCTCCATTGTAAGTCTTCATGAGGTTTTCCGCTTTGAGGATGATCTTCTTGGATTCCATATCAGTCCGTGTCCTTTCGTAATCCTTCGGCAATCGGTTCCCGGAGAAGCCGCGCTGCAGGCGGGAGTGTACCGAGGATGGAGGCGAGAAGCGTGAGCAGGTGGAAGGGAAGCGAGAGCGGGAAAACGGCGAGGATCCGTCCGACGACCGTGAGGATCTGCCTGTGCTCGTAGGTAATGGCTTCCGGCGTGTAGGCCATCCTGTGCGCGGAGATCTCTGCGCCGAGCTGCCAGGAGGTGTGGAACGCGTAGACAATCGCCGCCCCGCCGATCACGCAGAACGAGAGTAGGAGCGCCGAAGCCGCATTGAGCCAGACGCCTGCGCGCAGGGTCTTGTGCAGGTCCGCGTCGTCCGCGCCGAGCTGACGGATCACGGCATAATCGCGGCGCGAACGGCTGACCTTCATCCGCGAGGAGAGAAGCGTCGTTACGGCGAAGGAGAGGAGGACCATCGCGGCGAGGATCAGAAACATCTCGGTCGTGACGCGGATCCGGGAGGCTTCATAGCGGCTCGGCGTCCGCAGGTTCTGTACATGATAGCGCAGAAGGAAGAAGGCGTTCCCGAGGCGGTCCGCGCAGTCGTAACGCGCCTCTTCGGTGAGATCCGATCGGTAGTCGACGAAGAGCTTCTGATACTCGTCCGCCGGAGACAGGCCGAGGAACTCACCGCACGCCGGAGAGAGGAGGAAGCACGACAAGGGATCCTCCAGCACATGCTGATCCCGGCTCAATGTGACGACAGCACAGACGCGGAAGCTTGTGAATTCCTTCGGCGCGATGATGATCCCGCGATTCGCGGACGCGCGTGTTTCCGGGGCGGTGTCAATGAGATCGCCTGCCCGGTAATCCGGGAATGACTCTGCGTCCTCGCCGCGGATATAGACGACGGAGGCGGGATCGCGGAAGACCTCGTCCGGGCTGCCCTCGAGCACCGTGCCTTCGAGCACCGACGCCATATTCTCATCCACGGTGCAGAATGGGATCCGCACCCACATCGCGTCCTCGCCGAGACGGACCTGCGGTTCGGCGGATACAATATAATTTCCTTCGAATCGGTATTTTGCGTTCGAATAGCCGAACCAGGAGAAGGGGGCGCAGGATTCCACGCCGTCGATCGAGAGGAGCTCGGTGCGAATCTCTTCGGTGAGAGGGAGCGAGGTCGGCGTGTCCGGGTCGATCTCGGCGATGGAGGACACTACGCAGTCCGCCGCGGGCTCCGATCCCAGATTCAACAGGGCCGCGCTCATGGAGGAGCGGTAGACGAAGAGCAGGAGAAGCACCGCCCCGAGGATCGTCGGAATGAGCGCGTCGACGGCGATGGTGATAAACTCCTGTCTGAGTTCGCGGATCGACTGGAGAAGCGCGAAGGAGAGCACGCGGTCCCGCATTTTCGCGAAGAACCGGGACGACGTGCGCACAAACGGCATCTTTCCCCGGTACGCGCCGGAGATCAGCGGAAACGGCATCTCCGAGGCGAGCGCCGCGATCCCGAGATAGGTAAACACAGTGGAGAGGAGCACAAACAGCGCGGCGGCTCCCGTGAGCTTTCCCCACGGGACGGCGAAGCGGAATCCCACACCCGCTGTGATCTCGTTGTAGGCGCGAAGATAGATGCGCGAGAGCAGGGCAGAGAGGAACACGACGGGAGGGGAGGCGGCGAGCGAAATCAACAAGATCTGACCGGCGGGGACGGCGCAGAGATCCCGCTTGTCCGCGCCGAGGGAGCCGAGGATCCCGAATTCCGGGGCGTGACTGCGGGTCCATGCGATCATGAACGCGGAGAGGATCAGGGCGGCGGACGCGATGACCGGGAGCATCCAGAGAAGATGCGGCGCGGCGGCATACCGCTTCTGATTTTCGAGGAACGGGAGGTTGAGATAATCCTCATACCGCGCGACGAAGGGATCACGGCCCACGGAGGGCTCCTGTCTTGTCTGTGCGTCCGTCTCACTAAAACCGATCCTCTGCCAGAGACGGTGAACGATACGGGCCGCATACTTATCGGAGGGGTGGCGGCAGGTGATGTAGAAGTCGAATTTCTCCCGCGCGCCTGTTCCACGGTCGATCCGGCGGGCGGTCTCCTCCGAGACGAAGACATAATCCGCGCCGATGTTCGAGATCGTAAAGATCCCGGAGAGGCGAAGCGGCTCATAGATCATTTCCGTGGATTTGAACCAGAGATCGTTCACCTCGCCCGCCGTGAGCCAACCTTCGGCGCGGTAGAGAGAGAGCGGCACCGCGATCTCCCCTTCTCCGGGCGGCGAGCCCCATAGCCAGCGCACGCCGAGGATCGCGTCGATCTCCGCATTCTCGACGGTCACCTTGCCCGGCGCGGAGGCGTCGACCGAGGAGGCGAGCCGCGCGCTGTGGGGGATCACGGTGACCGATGTGACGCCGTCCTCCTTCGCGATCTCGCGCGAGAGGTCGGAGGGCTGGTCGAAGATCGCCGCGTGATGCGTTCCGCTCGAAGCGATCTCAACGGTCTGCAGGTGGTAGGATTCCAGAAGCTCAAGCGCGGAGATAACGAGCGCGAGGAGCACGACGGAGACGCCGAAGACCGCCAGATACGTCCTCTTCCGCCGCCAGAGCTGCCGCGACGCATAAAAGAGGAGACGCCGAGGGGTGTTGTTCTTTTTCATCCTTCAATCCGTGCCTTTTCTGAGGCCTTCCGTAATCGGCTCCTTCAGCACTGCGCGTGTCGGCGGGACGGTCCCGGCTGCGGCGGTCGCGGCGAGGAAGAGCATCACGGGGAGGGAAAGGATCGAGAGCAGGATCGCGAGTCCCGCTTCGAGGAGGATGGTCAAGCGGGCCTCCGCGTACACCTCCGGCGTATAAGAGAAGGGGAAGCGATCGCGCATGACGTTGAGCGACGCCATCTGCAGAAGGATGTAGAGTATCGCGAAGAGGAGTGCAAGGGCGAATGTGAGGCCGATGGCGATGGCGGAGGCCGGATAGGTCCCGATCCGCATTTCCCGGTAGATTTCACGCTCATCCGCGCCGAGCTGACGTTTGATCGAGATATCGCGCCGTGCCTGCGCCGTCTTCATCTTCACGTGCGTAACGCTCATGACGGCGAAGGAGAGATAGAGGATGAAGCAGAATACGCCGACCAATGCCATGGAGGCGCGCTGGATTGCCTTTTCCGAGCTGTTCTTCGCGCGCACGCTTGTGATCTCGTAGCGCATCAGGATCGGATCGGAGGTGACCCCGTCGAGGAGGGCAGTCACCTCTTCGTCGGTGAGGGAAGGATCGTAATTCACATACAGCGTTTTGCATTGATCTGCCGGGATGAGCCCGAGCCGTTCGCCGCCTTCTCGGGAGAAGATGAAGTAATCCGTGCCGCCGATGATGCCGACCTTCGGCGTCATGACGGCTGTGACGGTATACTCAAAGGTGTCGCCGAGGGGGGATTTCCCGGAACGATGCTCAAGCGTGTCCGCGGCGAAGGAGAGCGTCATGCCGGCAGGATAGCGTTCGAGATCCTCCGGCGTGTTCACGACATAGAGAACGGTATCATCGGATGTGAAGAGCGCGTCCGGGTCCCCGTCCAGCGTGCTCTGGGTGAGATAGGGAAGGAGGTCCTCGTCCGCGACCGCGATCGTTGTGAAATCCCAGCCGTCCTTTGTCTCAACGCAGGGACCTCCCCAGCGATCCTGTCCGTCGTCCTGCATATCGTGATAAACGCTCCATCGGTCGAATGAGGAGAAGGCGGCGCAGAACGCGATGCCCGGGGTGTTCCGCAGCTTGTCCGCCGCTCTCTCGGGGATGGGCGTCATGGAATTCATGACTTTGTCGCGGAAATTATACTTCAGGGTTGCCGAGATCCGCGTGTCCGTCGGAATATTGCTGACCGCCATGGCGAGCGCGTCCGTGCGCACGACGAGGAATGCGGCGAGGGCGACGGCAAAGACCGCGACGACGACAGAGACGATGGCGGTCACGAGGATCTGTACGGCGTCCCCCTTGATCTGGCGCATGGTCTCGATGACGGCGAGACGGGCCACCTTGTCCTTGATTTTCGAGAGAACGAGCGAGGAGGTCCGCACAAAGGGCATTTCGCCGCGATAGGACCCGGTCATGAGGATGTACGGTTCCTCGAGCGTCATCCGCGCGATCCCGATGTAGGTGAAGAGACAAGAGAGGACGGCGAACCAGAGCGAGACCTTGACGAAATTGCCCCAGGGAAGGTAGAAAACGAGTCCCGTCCCGAGCGTCGCCGCGTTGTAGGCGTTGATATAAAGCCGGGAGATAAGCGCGGAGAAGAGGATCACGGGCGGCGAGGAGAGAAGGGCGATCAGTAGGACCTGTCCCGCCGCAATGGAGCAGAGGTTCCGCCTTGTCGCCCCGATGGCTCCGAGCACACCGAACTCCGGCGCGTTCGCCGCGATCCAGTGGCTCATGAAGGACGCGAGGATCAGGGCAGCTACTATGATGACGGGCAGGGAGAAGATGACGGACGGTATCACCTCTGCAGCGTTTGGTGAAAGGACTGCGGGATTGATATAGTCCTCGTAGACCTTGACGTAGTGGTAGATCCACTTCTTGAGAGCTTCTTTCGGCTGCTGCTCGTCCGTCGGGCCGAGGGAGAAGGAACGGTACAGCCGGTCGACGATCTTCGCGACATAGCGGTCGGAGACATATCCGGTCGTGAAATACGTGTCGTACTTCGGGTGGGCTCCGGTCTCCCGGTCGATGGCGGCGGCGGTTTCCTTCGAGACAAAGACGTAGCGCAGGTACCGGTCATTCGAGACATAGATGCCGGAGAGCTTCAGGGGGTGGTAGGTCATCTCCGAGGCCTTGAACCAGAGATCGCACAGCGCGTCGGCTTCGAGCCATCCGTAGGTCTCGTAGAACTGCCGGGAGACCGCGAACTCTCCCTCGCCCGGCGCATGACCCCAGAGATACCGGATGTTGAATCGGCGGTCGGTCTCCTCATCCGGTACGGCGAGCTTACCGGGAGCGCTGGCGTCCTCGGAGGAGGCGAGCCGCGAGGTCCACGTCACCGTCCAGGCTTCCTTCACGCCGGAGTCCTTCAGGATCCGAGGCTCGAGGTTGTTCGGGCTGTCGAGAAAGCAGGCGTGCCAGCTGCCCTGCGCGTCGGTCTCCCGCTGATTGATGAGGAAGGACTGGAAGAGCTCAAGCGCGCACATCACGAGGGCGAGAAGAAACACGGAGGTAAAGAACACCGCGAGATAGGTGCGCCATCGCCTCCACAGCTGACGGGAAGAGTAGAAGAACAATCGCCGGAGTATCCGCTGCATCCGCTCTTTCATATCGACATCTCACAATCTACGTTTGCATTCTGACATTATTATAACATGCGGAGAGTACGCTGTCAAGAGCTAAATGTAAAAATAGGAACAAACGCGAAAAAAAGCGAATGTTCCCGTGTGGAGGAGGAATGACTAACGTCTTGCGCGGCGGTTTGGCTGTTTCTTTGTCCCAAGGATCCCGCCGAGCGCGCCTGCCGGAAGGAGGAGTCCGAGAAAGATCCATGCAGCGGACGTGGGAAACGACGACGGAGACAAGGGTAAGCAGGAGAGGAGAAAGACGAAGACCGCGAGGACGCATCCCGCGAGGAATCCGCCTGCCGCGCCGCCCTTCGAGAGCTTGGAAGAACAGATCCCCGCCGCGATCCCTCCGAGATAGAGCGCGCAGAGCGAGAGCGGAACGACGAGCGGTCCGGGATCCTCCGTCGCACAGGCGATGGCGCAGAAGAGGAGCAGGAGCAAAAGGACGACCGCCAACCCGACGCCCGCGCCGCGAAGAGCCGAGGGGAGCCAGCCGACGCGTCTTTTCATGGAATCCTTCTTCGGTTTCGTTTTCATGACAAAAGCCTCCCGATCATGGAATCAAGGGATTCTATGCGCCGGGAGGCGTGCGTATTCGGGGATTATTCCGCGTCAGCCGCATGGACGTCCACGTTGCGGACCGCCGAGCGGAGAATGCGGATCTTCGTGCAGTCCTTGGTGGTCTCAATGAGGACAGTCTCGTCCTTGATCGAGACGATCTTGCCGATGATGCCGCCGATAGTGGTGATCTCATCGCCTACCTCGAGGCCGTTGCGCATGTCGTTCTGTTCCTTTTCCTGCTTTTTCTGCGGGCGGTACATGAAGAAATAGAACACGAGGACCATCGCGACGAGCATGACGAGCGTGGAGACGGTGCTTACGACGCTGTTGCCTGCCGCCGCTCCGGCTGCTTCAAGAAAATAATACATGGAAACTGGCTCCTTTGCTTGATTCTTCCGCTATTATAGCGGAAATCGGGGCGGGATGCAAGACGGTTGGATGTAAATTTATAATAAGTTCAAAAATAGCACAAACTTACCGGACCGAATCCCGCACCCGCGCGTACGCGCCGAGCATCGCGATGAGGCCGAGGTAATCGCTCTCCGGGATCTCGCCGCCGGATCCCACCGCCCACGACGGGCCGAATTCCGCCGTCAGCCGCTCTACCCGCGCGTAGACCTCGGCGGGGGAGTTCAGCCGGTCGATACCGAGCCCTCCGCAGATCCGGATCCGCCCGTCCGCTTCTCGAAGAGCCTCCTCCGCATCCTCCTGCGCGAACCAGGCGCATTCTCTCCGCCGGATCGCGTCGGAGAGCGTTCCGTCCATGCGGATGACAGGCAGCCTGTCGGACGCGAGATCTCCGTAGAGGCAGAGCACGTCCGCCGACGCCTCGCCCGCGCGCAGGTCCTCCTCGTCCGCGCAGAGCACGCCGAAGCCGATTTCCGGAGCCTTCTCCTTCGCTGCGAGGATCTCCCGAGCGCTCTCCCGCTTCTCCTCGAGCGTCATCGGGCGAAGATCGACGAACAGCACATCCGCGCGGGTCCGTTCCGTCTGGGAAAGGAGCGTGTCGAGGATGTGCGCAGGGGTATCCCAGAGCTGAGGTCCGCGCCGCCAGACCAGCGTCTCCGTGTGACGGCGGGAGAGATACGGCTCGAAGAGGACGGGAAAGGTCTCGTGCCCTCTGAGAAAATCGAGAAAAACCTGTTTGTCGCGGTTCATGACGGCCTCCGGAATCGTGGATTCGCCTTATTATACCGTCGATCGGTGCGCGATGCAAGCGGAATTTGTGAACGCGACGAAAAACCGGGCGGCGCGATCGGGCTCCGTCCGGCTTTCGGATATTTACGCTCTTCCGTATTCTTCATCCCGTTCGCGGAAGAGAAGGGAAACGCACCACACGCCCGCGAGCGCGACGACGGTGTAGATCAGACGGGCGAGGACGGATCCCTGTCCGCCGCAGATCCACGAAACGATATCGAATCGGAACAGTCCGACGGATCCCCAGTTGAGCGCGCCGATGATGACGAGGATCAGAGAAATTCGATCAAGCATTTGTTCAAAGCTCCTTTCATAAGCTCTGCGTGTAGTATATCCCAAAGCCCGTGCTTTACGCGAGGAATGTTTTTCCAGCCCGCCTCATAAAGTAGTGCAAACAAACCGGAGGTCAGACGCCATGTTCACCTTACTTCTGCAGTTTCTCGCGACCATTTCGGGTCGTCTTCCCGGCGGATTTCCCGCTCTTGTGCTCTCCTCGAACGCCAACGGATTCCCGCCGCCGCTCTCCCGCGAGGAGGAGGCCGAGTGCTTCCGGCGCGCGAGGCTCAACGGAGACGAGGAGGCGCGTGGGAAGCTCATCGAGCACAATCTCCGCCTCGTCGCGCATATTGTGCGGAAGTACTACGCGTCGAGCCCGGACGAAGAGGACCTCGTTTCCATCGGCACGATCGGACTCATCAAATCGGTCGACTCGTTTGACATCGAGAACGGCGCGCGCTTCGCGACCTATGCCGCGCGGTGCATCCAGAACGAGATCCTCATGTACTTCCGCGCGCAGAAGAAGCTGCAGAACGAGGTGTCGATCAACGAGACCATCGACACGGACAGGGAGGGAAACGCGCTGACCTATGAGGACGTGGTCTGCGTGGAGGATACGATCGCCGACGATCTCGACGCGAAGATGAAGATCACGGGGGCGCTTGCGTACATCATGAAGAACCTCGGCGCGCGCGAGCGGGAGATCCTCATCATGCGCTATGGCCTCGACGGACGGGAGCCCGCCACACAGCGCGAGACCGCCGAACGCCTCGGGATCTCACGCTCCTATGTCAGCCGGATCGAAAAAAGCGCCCTCGGGAAGATCCGTCAGGCGCTCTGATATGTACGGGGCAGATCCAGCGCGCGGACTGCCCCGTTGTCGTACGGCACTCTATCTCGAAGAACGGCACGCTTCCGTTCCGCTCTTATTGTGAACAAATTCGCACTAAATTATGAAAGGAAATGCCTGTCATGCGAGAGCCTCAAACCGCTTCGAACCGCCTCTCCGAAGCCAGAGGAGCAGAAGGAGAAAACCGAGGAGGAATACGACGGCGACGAGTAGCAGATAGAAGAGGGGCGAGAGGATCCCCGCGAGCAGGGCATAGAGGCCGCCGATGACCGCGAGCACGAACCACGCGCCGAAGATCATGATGAGGACGACCGGGCTCTGCTTCACCGGGAACGCTTCGTTCGTCCAGTTGAGATTCGGCATGAGAATGTTGAGCGCAAGGCCGGCTGCCGCTGTAAAGAGCACGAACGCGACGGAAGAGGCGAGGACAAGCAGGGCTTCGGGGACGCTCGTCTGCGCGATGAAGCAGAAGACCAGCGCGTCGAGCGCGACGGGGATCGCCGTGAGAATCACGTGCAGGCGGAGCTTCGCCGAGAGGACGTCCTGCGTCCGGACGGGAAGGGACCGGACGAGCCAGAGGGAGCGTCCCTCGAGCGATACGGACGGGGCCGTGATGTCGTTCATTGTCGCGAGGAGGCAGATCAGGAGGGCCAGGACCAGCGGGATGACGGCACGCGTCTCGGCGCTCTGGAAGAACATGCCGAGCAGGTCGCGGACCGTCCCCATCTTGATGAGACCCGCGATCGGTGCGAGGAGCATGATGAGGATCCCGAGGCCGCAGTTGAGCATGTACACGGAACTCGAGGTGAAGCGGCGGAATTCACGCCGGAGCAGCGCGCTGTGGACGCTCGATACCTTTGCGCGCTTTTCACGGTACACGGTTTTCGCCGCACCGCGGTTGTCGGTTGCGATCCGGATATAGGTGCGGGAGAGGATGTACCACGTCAAAGCGAAAGCTGCCGACGCGATGAGCACGGCGAGGATAAAGTAGAGAGGCTTGCCGAGCGCCCCTTCGCCCACTGCATAGAGCGGGAACAGCCATGAGCGAAACACCGCACTGACCTTGTCCACATTTGCGAGGAGGGAGGAGAGGATGCGGAATGCCGAGCCGTAGATATAATAGTATACGGCGAGAAACACGATGGTCAGCGCGACCGTCCAGAACGTCTTGTTCTTCACGCGCACCGCGATCAGGGCTACGAGCCATCCGAGCAGGCAGGTAAGCGCGGTCGAGACGGCGGAGAGAGGAATGACCAGGAGAATCTGGAACAGCAGCGCGGGGAACGAGACACCGACTACGATACTGTAGACGACAACCGCCGGCCAGAAGACCAGAGATACGAACAGGAAGGCAAGCAGCGCAATGCTCGTCAGCTTCACAAGCAAAATGGCGGACGGCGGGATCGGCATCGAGAGAAGCAGATCGTTGTCCTTCGAGCGGTAAAGCGCGGCATAGGTGTTGAAGACGCTGCCGAAGACGCCGAGCGCGACCGCGAGCAGCGCGATGAGCGCAAAGTACAGCCAGTCAAGCCCCGCTTCAACGAGGGGCGTGCAGAGACTGAACGCAATGCTGCCGAACATGAAGGCGAACGTCAGGAAGAGCACGACGTAGAGCAGGGAGAACAGGATGATCCCGCCGCGGCTCCGCGCTTTGCCGGTCCTGCGGTCTCGGAACAGATTCTGCCCGAGCATTTCGAGGAACTGCTTTTGATAGAGCGCTTTCAGCATGGCTCAGTCCTCCAGTTCGAGGAAGACGGATTCGAGGGATTCGTCCCCGCGCACCTCTTCCATCGTGCCTTCGCGGATCAGGCGGCCCTGCTTGATGATCGCGACCTCGTCGCAGAGCTTTTCGGCGACCTCCAGGACGTGCGTCGAGAAGAAGATCGCGCCGCCCCGGTCGCAGTGCTCGCGCATCTGTTCCTTGAGGATGTGCGAAGCCTTCGGATCCAGCCCGACGAACGGCTCGTCCATCAGAATGAGCTTCGGGTCGTGCAGCCAGGCCGAGATGACGGCGAGCTTCTGCTTCATGCCGTGCGAATACGCGGAGATCGGCTGGGCGAGGTCCTTCGTCAGCTCGAACGTGTCGCCGAGGGAGCGGATCTTCTCCTGCCGCACATCCGCGGGAACGCCGAAGATATCCCCGATGAAATTCAGAAATCGGATCCCGGTCATATAGTCGTACAGATCGGGGTTGTCCGGTATGTAGGCGATGTCGCGCTTGGTCTTCATGGGGTCGGTCTTCACGGAATTACCGTTGACATAGATCTCGCCGCCATCGAAGGAGAGGATCCCTGCGACGGATTTGAGCGTGGTGGTCTTGCCCGCGCCGTTGTGACCGATGAAGCCGCAGATCTCGCCGGGCCGGATGTGCAGGGAAAGGTCCTCGACGGCGGCCTTATCCCCGTATTTTTTGGTCAGATGTTCGATTTTCAGCATAGTTTATCCCCCTTGATTATTTGCGGTTGAGACGGACGCCCATGAAGCACGCAACGCTCGAGAGCACGACGCAGACCAATGCGACCGCGATGCCGACGGGCTTCGAGACGGCGAGGGCAGGCAGCAGGCCGAAGGCTCCCGCGAACATCACAAGCGCAAGTATGTTCAGAAATACGGACAGCCCGAGTAAGAGAACGAAATATTTGTTCATGACAGTCACCTCCCAGATATGATATCATTTTGATATCGCACGGATTATACCATCCCGCCGCATGGCTGTCAAGAGAGCGGGCGGTTTTTTCATGAAATTTTAATCCTCCGCTGCGAGAATCCGGAAATACGCGTCGAGGTCGGCGTCTCCCCAGAGATCGCGGTAGTTCTCGCCGAGGTAACACCCGAACGAGGTCACGGATTCGAATCCGAGATCGCGGTAGGCTCGAACGTCCGCGCGGCAGACCTCCTCGTGCAGCGAGAATCTCTTCGGCGGCAGGGTCCACCCGGAGAAGAGCGAGTTGTCGACCCAGTAGTCGAGGGCCTTCGCGCCGCGTCTCCCGAAGAGATCGAGCAGAGCCGGAAGATGGTCGGTCTGCGCAGCGTTCGCTGGGCAGTCCGGATCGAAAAGCGGGCGCGCGTGATCCCGTCCGATCGGCGCGTACTCGAGAAAGAGGCGGTCCGAGGGCTTGATCTCCTTTGGGAGCTTCAGCGTTTCGCAGTATGCGAGATAACTCACCCGGGCCGCCGGATCAACGGAGCATACGCCGTCCGCGATCGCGTTGTACAGGATCACCGCCTGATCGGACGCCG
Source organism: uncultured Ruminococcus sp. (assembly GCA_902783705.1). GTDB lineage: Bacteria > Bacillota > Clostridia > Oscillospirales > CAG-272 > UMGS1696. The sequence goes on along the minus strand of CACZSA010000090.1, from coordinate 4,195 downwards.
AAAGGGACCGGCACTGCGGACAGGCGCATCCCGCGCTCGCCACGTCGTCGATCCAGAAATGGTATTTATGCGTATCCGGCTTGAAGATCCCGGCGAGCTCCGCCGCGCGTTCCCGGATGTGATCGAGCGCTTCCGGACTCGACGCGCAGCAGTTGAACTGCGGCGTGCGCTGCCCGTGTTCATCCATGCGGAACCAGTCGGGATGAACATCGAAAAGCTCCCGCTCGAGGAGCCACGACAGCGCGTGCATCTCAAACTCCACGGCGATCCCGACCCGCTCCATCCGTGCGGCAAAGCGCGACCACGCGGGCGTCCCGACAAAGCGGATGCAGTCCGCGAGCGAATGGTGCGCGACGACACCGCCGGCCGGATGCACGCCGACGACGTTCAGACCGCTTTTCTCAAGCCGCTCTGCCCAGTAGTCCCCGCAGTCCTCCGCATGAATGACGATTCCTCTCTCCCGGATCATGGCGAAACCTCCGGCTGTTGATTGGATGGATCCATTATACCACGACCCGGGCAAAAAGGGAAGGGGGACGGAGGAAATAATTGCGTCAGTCCTTGACCTTGCTGTCAAAGAAGAGCGAGACGGCGAGACCCGCGAGCATGGCGGCGGCGATCCCTCCCGAGGCGGCGGTCAGCGGACCCTTCAGAACGCCGAGGATCCCTTCCTTTGCCACGGCTTCCCGTACGCCCTCGCTGATAAGATACCCGAATCCCGTGAGCGGAACCGTCGCCCCTCCGCCCGCATAGTCCACAAGCGGTCCGTACGCGCCGATCCCGCCGAGGATCACCCCCGCGACGACATATCCGACAAGAATACGCGCGGGGGTGAGCTTCGTGCGGTCGATAAGCACCTGCGCAAAGGTGCAGAGAAGCCCGCCGACGACAAAAGCGCGGATGAGTGCGGTGAATAATCCTTCCATGTGAACCTCCTCAGTCGTTTTGTCCGTCTGCGATCTCGGACCGTTTTGCGGCGCGGATGCGGACCAGATGTGCGATCCCGGGGATCGAATGTCCCTGCTGGATCGCGGCGGTGTTCATGAGCGCGCCCGTTCCGAGGAAGAGTATTTCTTCGATCTCTCCGGACTTCATCTTCTCGAGCAGCTCTGCCGCGAGCACAACCGCCGAGCATCCACAGCCCGATGCACCGGCATGCGCGTCCGCCGGATCTCTCCGATAGATCCGGAGCCCGCAGTCCGTGTGATGATTTTCGATCTCGACGCCTTCTGCACGGAGCAGGTCATATAAGATCGCGCTGCCCTCTGCGCCGAGGTCCCCCGTGACGATCAGGGCATCCCCCTGCAGGGACCCGCTGTCCCGGTACCGCAGGATCGTGTCCGCAGCCGCCGGAGCCATCGCCGCCCCCATGTTCGCGGCATCCGTGATCCCGCGGTCGACAATGCAGCCCGGCATCACGTCGAGAATCTCCGGGACAAACTCGCCGCCCGTCCGCACGGCGTCGCAGGTCCGCGAGGAGACGATGAACGCCCCGGAACCCGTCACCGTCCACTGCGCCGTCGGCGTGCGCTGTCCGCCGTATTCGAGGGGATAGCGGAACTGTCTCTCCGCCGTACAGAAATGCGAGGATGTGACCGCGGCGCACCGCCTGCACACCGAGGCCGTCGCCAGCGTTGCGAGCAGAAGTCCTTCCGCACAGGTCGAACACGCCCCGAAGAGCCCCAGAAACGGGATCCGGTAGCCGAGGAGCCCATAACTCGACGAAACGCATTGATTCACAAGATCCCCTGCGACGAGAAGGTCGAGATCCCCTTCGACGAGCTCCGCCTTGCGCATGGCGATCCCGAGCGCGAGACGCTGCATCTCCGCCTCGGCCTTCTCCCAGGAGTCCTTTCCGAAGCGGTCGTCCCCGCTGAAATCGAAGAGGGCGCCGAGCGGACCTGCCTTCTCCTTGTGACCGACGACGGAACCGGCGGACGTGATGAACACGCGCCTTGCCGGATGAAACGGTTTGTTCTGCATACGAGACCTCCGAATGGTATTCATACGCAGTATGCCCGTGAAAGGGACCGTTTATACTCCAGAGTCTCCTCCCGGATTATGGAAACTCCACAAAACGTTTCCATTTCGATTGGTGAAAGAGACGAAATACTGCGCCTTCTCCCAAGCGAAAACGGTCAAGAGAGAGAATTTGCGGTTTGACTATTGACTTTCGGACAAAACGGAGTATAATAGTCACGGCCCGACGGAGAGAACCGGGCGGACCGGAGGAAATAAATGGAGAAAACAACGTACCGCTATCCCCTTGATCTCAAAGGGATTCAGGACATTCTGGAATTCACGCACGTCGCCTCGAAATGCCCCGGGGAGGTCACGATCGTCAACGGACATCACAGACTTTCCGCGAAGAGCTTTCTCAGCGTTATGCTCGCAAAGATTTCGTGGGACTCGGTGACTGTCGAATGCGATTTCGACTGCTATTTCGAATTTGAGAAGTTCATCGCGCGGTGAGGTTCAAAAGCATAAAAATAGACCGGCGTCAGCCCGTTTTCGGGAAGACGTCGGTTTTCCTTTTGGTTATTCCGCAAGTAGGTCCATGACGGGCTCGCCGTCGGTGCCGGGCATCTCAATCCCCATTGCCCGCGCGATCGTCGGCGCCTCGTCGATGAGCCGTCCGTCGCTGATGACCGTGTTTTCGCGGAACGCGGGACCCTTCGCGTAGAAGACGGGGCAGGGACCCTTCGAAGGGAGATAGCCGTGGGTCGCGCGGCCCTTGCGATAGTCTCCGTTGTCCGCGCCTGTGACCAGCGGACGGACATACTTGTCTCCGAAAGAGGTATAATTGTCCGTCTCGAGCACGAATGAGAAATCCCCGGCGTAATGCTCCTCCTCCCTCGCCTCCTCCGCAGTATAGACCCGGCTGATCCCGTAGACGCCCTCGTCACAGAGATGCCGGAGCAGGGCATAGGTCCTGTCGTAGACCGTGCGGTCCGAGGGATCCTTCAGATACACACACGCCGACATGCCGCCGGACTGACACCACGCGTCCCACTCGACCGAGCCGTCGTCCTGCGGGCGGATGAGACCCGCGTCCGCAAGGAGTACATTGATATGGATGACGCGCTTGATATCCATCTGCCCGTGGTCGGAGGTCAGGACAAGATTCGTGTCCGCGAGCACCCCAGCCTCTTCTGCGGCCCGCATCAGGTCGCCGATCCATCGGTCCGTGTCCTCGAGCGTCTTCTGTATGTGCTCGCCGAACACGCCGTGACCGTGCCGCGCACCGTCGATGTTCGCGGGATGGATCATGATGAGGTCGGGCGTGAATTCCCGGATGATGTCCGCGGCGCAGGCGATCATGAAATCGTCGCAGAAGGGATGCGTCCGCTCCTTCATGAGATGCGCGTGCCGCTCGATGATCGGGAGCACGCACTCCTGCGTCCCCATCTCCCGGGCGGCGTCGGCGAGCGTCTGATCCTTCGACTGCGTCCAGTATTCGTCGATCAGCCAGTCGATCGACGGATGGTTTCCCGTGCAGGGCCAGAAAACGCCTGCCGTTGTGTGTCCTGCGCGCTTTGCCGCGTCGAAAATGTCCGGGACCTTCACGTATTCGTGCTCCCAGATCCACGGAACAGGCGGTGTGATGTACTTATACGGTGATTTGAGATTTCCCGGGATCCCGTGGCGGTCGGGCCAGCATCCCGTCGCCATCGTCGTGTGGCAGGGGTAGGTAATCGTCGGATAGATCGACTTCACCCGCTCGATGCACGCGCCGCCCGCGAGGTACTTCTGAAAGCTCGGCAATTGCTTCATCGCCGCCATATCCTCGTGCACGAGGGCGTCGGCGGAGAGTACGATCATCTTTTTTCCGCGCATGGGAAGGCTCCTTTCCGATCTCCGGGGCATTGCACCCACGGTATGATTATTTCATCTCCACGAGGGAGATCAGCACGCGTTCCGGCTCAAGCGGCGCGACCGTGACAACCTCGCCTCCCTGCGGCGCGTGGATCACATACGCCTGTCCGTCCCGCTCGCCGAGATACAGCATGACGTGACCCTGCGAATGGAGACTGACAGGGTACCGAGAGTCGAGAAGAAACGCGCCGATCTCCTCCGCCGACATGCCGTCCGGTGAGGTCGGCGTTCCCGCGTGATCCTTCTGATCCTTCGTGTCGCGCGGGAGATACACGCCGAACGTGCGGAACACGGCGCAGACGAATCCGGAGCAGTCGAG
>CACZSA010000089.1 GCA_902783705.1 uncultured Ruminococcus sp. | reverse complement strand
TCCGACGGGAGCCGCTTCCCGAGGTCGCCGCCCTCCGTGATATCCGACGCCGTCTGTTCCATTTTGCGGATCGGCGAGAGCATCCGGTCGGTCAGCAGCCAGCCGGAGAGGATCGCCGTGAAGAGCAGGAAGGGGAGGAACAAGAGGGCGAGCCGCGTCATGTCGGACAGGCGCTCGTCGATCTCCGCCTCGGACACCGTGCCGCGAATCCAGAGCGTTTCCCCGTCCGGGAGTGAGAGATCGAGCTTTCGGTCATAGAGGAGGACCCTCGTTTTTCCGACCGGGAGATGCCAGACCTTTGACTGCGTGAAGGCGGTCCCGGCGGTCTGCCGCGCGACGGGGTTCTCTCCGTAGAGCATGCTCCCGTCGGCGAGATAGAGGCCCGCGCGGACGTTGTTTACCGCCTCCATGAAGTCCTCGTCGATGACAAGCGCCCCGTCCCCGAGCGGGATGAGCGCAGAATCACCGGCATCGGCGCGGCTTTCCGAGTAGGAGATTTTGCTGACATTCTCCTCTACCATCCCGATGAGGTAGCCCCGGACAGTGCTTCGCAGATTCAGCCGGACCGCGGTATGCAGGGCGAAGAAGATCAGGGCGGCCATCAGACAGAGAGCGGCGGTGAACCAGAACGTCATCCGGAAGCGGATGCTGCGTTTTTTCATGTCACGCCTCCGGATCCCTGATCTGATAGCCCCTGCCCCGCACGGTGCGGATGAGCTTCACGTCCCGCCCGTCGTCGATCTTGCGGCGCAGGTAGCTCACGTACACGTCCACCACGTTCGTGCCGCCCTCATAGTCGTAGTTCCAGATGTGGTCCTCGATCATCTCGCGGGAGAGGATGCGGTTTTTGTTGTAGAGGAGGTATTCGAGAAGAGCGTATTCCTTCGCTGAGAGCGGGATCTCCTCCCCGCCGCGGGAAACGGTGTGTCCCGTGAGATCGAGGGTCAGGTCGCCGCATGTCAGGAGGCTGTGCTCCTCCCCCGCGCCGCGCCGGAGAAGAGCACGGACCCGCGCGAGAAGCTCCTCCATGGCGAAGGGCTTGACAAGGTAATCCGCCGCCCCGGCATCCAGCCCCCGCACCCGGTCTTCGACGGAATCGCGGGCGGTCAGAAACAGCACGGGCGTCTTCAACCCCCGCGACCGCATGGCGGAAAGCACGGTAAATCCGTCCGCCCCGGGCATCATGATATCGAGGATCGCTCCGTCGTATTCCACGGTCAACATGGCGTCGAGCGCGTCCGCGCCGTTGCGGTAGGAGTCCACGCTGTACCCTTCCTCCGCCAGCCTCCTTGTCAGGATGCGGTTCAGATCCGCTTCGTCCTCGGCAAACAAAATCCGCATGGTTTCCCTCCGGTAATGATTCGCAAAGTTCCATGCTTGATTGTATCACAGGAAAATTAGAAAAACATGAGAGGTTCGTTGAGGTTTTGTGAACGCGCGTCCCTCAGAACTCGATCCCCCGCCTTGCCGCGATGCCGCAGTCGAACGGGTGCTTCTCCTTGCGCATTTCAGTCACGTAATCGGCGAGCTCCGTGAGCTCCGGGGCCGGATTTCGTCCCGTGAGCACGATCTCCCGGCGGCTCCCCTCGTCCCGGAGAAATCCGGTGAGCGCCTCTCTGTCGATCATGCCGTAGTTATACGCCGACACCGCTTCGTCGAGGACGATCACGTCGTATTCCCCGGCTCGCCGGATCCCATCGCACAGGAGCGCGGAATAGCTTTCGTGGATCTCCGAGCGCTGCTCCTCGCTCATCGTTTTGAACCGTCCGTAGTGCAGGGCGGCGTGGGCGGTCTCGATGTTCGGCAGCAGGTGCAGCGACGCGATCTCCGACGAGGTGCCGTCCTTGAAGAACTGCGCGAAAAGGACCCGCATCCCCGCGCCCGCCGCCCGTACCGCCAGCCCGACCGCCGCCGTGGTCTTGCCCTTTCCGTCGCCGCAGTATAAATGGATCATACGCCCTCCTCGATGATTCGGTAGATCATATCCATATCGAGCGCCCCGCGCACCGCGTCCGCCAGCTTGTCGTACTGGCTTTCCCTGTATTCGTGCACGTCGAAGACCGCATTTTCGTCGAATTCCAGCCCGGCCCGGTCGTAGAGCGCGCGCACGATGACCTCCGCGATGCCGTTTTCGTCGAACAGGCCGTGGATGTAGCTTCCCCAGACGTTTCCCGAACGGATCAGGGGCGCGTTCGTGCCGCTCTGACCCATGTGGATCTCATAACCCCGGTAATACAGCCCGTTCAGGCCCGCGAAGAGGCCCTCCTCGTCCCGGAAGATCCCTTCGGTCTGCGTCCGGGTCTTTTCTTTCGCAAAGACGGTCTCGATGGGCAAGAGTCCCATGCCCGCGATCTCGCCGCCGCCCTCCGTGTTGTACGGATCGGAGATCTTCTGCCCGAGCATCTGGAGCCCGCCGCAGATCCCGAACACCGGGGTCCCGCGCGAGGCCGCCTTCAGGATCGCCGCCTCCAGCCCGTTCTGGCGCAGCCATTTCAGGTCGGAGATCGTGGATTTTGTCCCGGGCAGGAGGATCATGTCCGGCGAACCCATCTCGAAGAGATTCTTCACATACCGGAGCGACACGCCGGAGAAGCGCGAGAAGGGCGAGAAATCGGTAAAATTGGAGATCCGGGGCAGGGAGACGACCGCGATGTCGATCTCCTTCCGCGCGCCCGCCGTCAGCCGCTCGCTGAGGCTGTCCTCGTCGTCGATATCCACCCGCACATAGGGCACCACGCCCGCGCAGGGGACCTTCACGAGATCATAGAGCATGTCCAGCCCCGGGGCGAGGATCGACACGTCGCCGCGGAATTTGTTGATGACCGTGGCCTTGACCATCGCCCGCTCGTCCGGCTCGAGAAGCGCGACCGTGCCGAAAAGCTGGGCAAACACGCCGCCCCGGTCGATGTCTCCCACCAGCAACACGGGGGAGGATGCCATCTTCGCCATGCCCATGTTGACGATATCCGCGCTTTTCAGGTTGATCTCCGCCGGGGAGCCCGCGCCCTCGATCACCATGATGTCCGCCTCGGAGGCGAGAGTATCGTACGCGCGGAGAATGTCGGGGACGAGCTGCGTCTTGTACTTGAAATAGTCCGCCGCCCGCATGTTGCCCCGGACCTCGCCGTTCACGATCACCTGCGAACCCACGTCGGTCGTGGGCTTGAGCAGGATCGGATTCATGAGCACCGACGGCTTCACACAGGCCGCCTCCGCCTGCACCACCTGCGCGCGGCCCATCTCGAGCCCCTCGTCGGTGATGAAGGAGTTGAGCGCCATGTTCTGCGACTTGAACGGCGCGACGCGGTAGCCGTCCTGATGAAAGATCCGGCAGAGCGCGGCGCAGAGCAGGCTTTTCCCCGCGTTCGACATCGTCCCCTGGATCATGATGGGTTTTGCTTTTCTCATGGTAATACCTCTCTCACGGCGGTGAGCAGTTTTTCGTTTTCCTCCGGCGTCCGGATGGCCATACGGAACCAGCCGGCGGCGAGTCCCGGATAATCGGAGCAGTCCCGCACGAGGATCCCGCGCTCCCGCAGAAGGGCGGGAAGATCACGGTCGGCGAAGCAGAGCAGGTAGTTGGCCTCCCCGGGCAGGACCGTGAGACCGAGGGATCGAAGCGCCTCCGCCGTTCCCTCCCGCTCCCGGGCGATCGACTTTACCGAATCCCGGAGCCATGCGCGGCAGCCGAGCGCGGCGATCCCGGCCTCCTGCGCGAGGGTCGAGACGTTCCAGCACTGGGATTTTCCCGCCATCCCGCCGAGGAATTCCATATCGGAGGAGAGCGCGTATCCGAGCCGCACGCCCGCCATCGCGAAGCTCTTCGTGAAGGCCCGGAGCACCGTCACGTTCGGAAATTCCCGAAGCAGGGCGGGCAGGAAATACCGATCCGGATCCTCGGTCAGATCGAGGAAGCAGAAGTCGAAGAACATCCGGACCCCGGTCCCGGCCAGCCCGCGGATCAGGGCCGGATCGACGGCGATCCCCGTCGGATTGTTCGGCGAGCAGAGGAAGACCGCGCTGAATCGGCGGAGGTCCGCCTCGAGGATCTCCGCCGTGAGCCGGAAGCCGTCCTCCTCGCGCAGAAAATACCGCTCCGTCGGGATCCCCGCCGCGTGAAGCGCCAACTCGTATTCCGAGAAGGTCGGCTCGACGATGAGCGCGGGGCGGATGTCCCGGTCACGGAGCGCGTAGGCGTAGAGATAGATCAGCTCCGCCGCGCCGTTTCCGCAGAGGATCGAATCCCGGGAGATCCCCTCGGCCTCTGCGAGCTTGTCCCGGAGCGTGCCGCAGTGCGGATCGGGATAGAGGTCCGCGCGACCTGCCGCCCGGATGAGCGCTTCCCTGACCGCGCCGGGCATTCCCATGGGGTGGATGTTCGCCGAGAAGTCGAGGACGCCCGGATTTTCGTAAATATCGCCCCCGTGAGGGCTCTTTCCTTTCAGAAGCATAGCGCCACCAATACCCGCAGGAGCGCGCCGAGGATCAGCGTCACGAGCGACGCCGCGTACATCAGCCTGCCTGTCCGGGTGATATCCATCGGCTCGATTTCCCGGAGCGGGTCGCCGATGAATTCCTTCTTATGCACCACGCCGCCGTAGACCGCGTCCCCGGCAAGGCGCACCCGGAGGGCACCCGCCGCCGCGGATTCGGACTGGGCGGAGTTCGGGCTCGCGTGCTTATAGCGGTCCCGCCGGAAGATCCTCCATGCGTTTTTGCCGTCGAGGCGGCAGAGGGGGGCACAGAGGACCAGGAGAAGACCGGAGAGCCGGGCGGGGATCCAGTTCACGACGTCGTCCGTCTTTGCCGCGGCGCGTCCGAAATACAGGTATTTCTCGTTCTTGTACCCCAGCATGGAGTCCATGGTGTTGATCGATTTGTAGAAGAAGCCGCCCGCCGCGCCGAAGAGGAGGATCCAGCAGAGCGGCGCGATCACGCCGTCCGAGGTGTTCTCCGCAACGGTTTCGACCGCCGCACGGCAGATCCCGGCCTCGTCGAGGACGTCGGTGTCCCGCCCGACGATCATCGAGACCGCATACCGCGCGCCCTCCGTGTCGCCTGCCTCGAGCGCCCGCTGCACCTTTTTCCCCTCCCGGAAGAGCTGACGCGCCGCGAGGATCTGCCAGCACATGACGCTGTTCAGCACGAAATAGAGGATCGGATGAAGATGCCATGCCAAATCGAGCAGGAGCGCGGGTAGAAGGGTGGAGAGGAGGGCGACGAGGATCACGGTGAGCGCGCCCCGTCCCACGTCCTTCGGGTTGGAATTGCCGCGGCGGAGTCTGCGGTCGAAGAAGGAGATCCATTTTCCGATCGCGACGACCGGATGGGGGATCGAATAGGGATCCCCGACGAAAAAGTCGATGATGAAGCCGCAGACAAGCGCCGCCGTCTGCCAGAGGATCCGCTCTCTCATGCCGGTTCGCCTCCTGCGGGGATTCCCGCGAGGGTAACGACGGACACGGGATTCTGCGCCGTCATCATGTGATACCGCCCGAGCCTGCGGGACCGCGCCGCGTTGACGGAGACGGTCTCATAGACCGCGAATCCGAACTCCTTCGCGCAGGCCGCCGTCTCCGCCTGCGTTTCGATGGTCGCGGCGTTGACGACGATCTTCACCGCGGGATTCATCGAGAGGAGGGCGGCGAGGATGTCCCGCAGATTCCCCGAGGAGCCGCCGATGAACGCGTGGGTCGGCGCGGGCAGGTCTGCGAGGATCTCCGGCGCGAGCCCTTCGACGACTGTGAGGTTTTCGACCCGGAATTTCAGGCGGTTCTGCCGGATCAGCTCCGCGGCGTCCGCCTCCTTTTCAATCGCAAAGACCCGTCCGGCGTACGCGGTGAGCGCGCATTCCACCGAGACCGATCCGGTCCCCGCGCCGATATCGCACACGACGGCCTCCGGGGGCAGATCGAGCGCGGAGAGGGATACCGCCCGGACCTCCGCTTTCGTCATCGGGACGTCCCCGCGGATGAATTCGCCGTCCGGGATCCCATGGCGCACGCGGAAATCCGGCGCGTCGTTCTCGATATACAGAAGCGACAGGCTGTCATAGTCACGCGCCGCCAGCTCTTCCGCCGTACCGCGGGCAATCCGTTCGTCGGGATAGGAGAGGCGTTCTCCGACGGCGCAGGACAGACGCCCAAGGCCGAATTCGACGAGCCTTCCGCAGAGCGCCGCGGGCGTGTTCTCCCCGCCGGTCAGCGCGAAGACCTTTTTCGAGGACGTGACGGCGTGGATCAGATCCGCGTCCCGTCCGTGGAGGGAGACGAGCGAGGCGTCGTCCCAGCTCACGCCCAGCCGCGCGGCGAAGACCGACACCGAGGAGATCCCCGGCAGAAGGGTCACGTCGTACCCGTCAAGCGCGCCGAGCAGCTTTTTCGTCCCGCTGTAAAATCCCGTGTCCCCCCGCATGACGACCGCCGCATGACGGATCGCGGGGTGGGCGTCGAGGACGGAGCGGATCTTCTCCGGGAGAAATTCAAAAAACAGCGGCTTGCCGATGCCGACGGATTCCGCCACGGACCGCGCGCCGATCACCGCGTCGCAGTCGAGGAGGGCGTTTTTCACCTCCGCCGTGAGGCAGTCCGCGCCGCCCGGGCCGATGCCGCAGACCGTGACCCGCCGCCCGGGCAGGGAAAGCGTCCGGCTGAGCTCGGCGACGGCCTCGTCGAGGGAGACGCCCTCCGTCTGATCCGGCAGGCCGACGATCACCGGAAGGACGCCCGCCGCCTTTGCCGCCCGGATCTTCTCGTCAAAGCCTCCCGCGCGGCCCGAGGACTTGGTCACCATGTACCGCGCGCCGATCTGCTTCATCTGCGCGAGGTTGATCTCCTCGGAGAACGGTCCCTGCGCGGCGAGGATGTGAGCCTGCGGGATCCCCGCCGCGGCGCAGGCTTCGAGCGAGGAGACGGTCGGCAGGACGCGCGCCCAGACCCGGTTCATGTCGAGTCCGACGTAGGAGGAGAGCTCCTTCGCGCCGGTCGTGAGGAAGATGTTGCCTTCGCGCTCCATGAGAAAATCCCGGGCCGCCTCCACCGAGGGCACGTATTCCGCCCCGGGCACCTGTCCGTCGCAGTCCCGCAGGATCCGCGTCACGGGGATCCCGCACCGCCGGGCCGCCTCCCGGATATTCTCCGTCACAAGCTCCGCGTAGGGATGGGTGGCGTCGAGGATCCGGGTGAAGGCCCGCTCCCCGAAGAACGCCGCCATCTCCTCCGCATCCATGCGCCCCGCGCGGATCTCGATGTCCGGGATCCCGTCGAGGAGGACCTCCCCGTATTCCGTCGCGACGCAGACCGTCAGGTCCGCCGCCTGTGAGAGGAGCTCTGCCAGCTGCCTCCCCTCCGTCGTTCCGGCGAAGAGACAGATCGTTTCACGCGTTTCATTCATGCCGGTACCCCCGGGGCGTCACCATTTTCCCGCCGAGGATCTTCGTCGATCCGTTTCCGATGAAGACCGTCGTGAACATATCGGCGGCGTACTTCGCGAGCTCGCCGAGGGTGAGGATCTCCGCGGCCTCGCCCGTCCGTCCGATATTGTGCGCGACGCCGCAGACGGTCTCCGGGGAGCGGTATTTCAAAAAGATCTCCGCGGCCTTTTCGAGATAATCCGCCCGTTTTTTGCTTGCCGGATTATAGAGCACCGTGACGAATTCCCCCGCCGCCGCCGCTTCGAGCCGTTTTTCGATGGTCTCCCACGGCGTGAGCAGATCGGAGAGACTGACGACGGCGAAGTCCGAAGTCAGGGGAGAGCCGAGCAGAGCCGCCCCCGAAGAGGCCGCCGTCACGCCCGCTGCGATATCCACGTCGACTCCGTATTCACCCGCCAGCTCGAGGATCGGGGAAGCCATGCCGTAGATCCCCGCGTCGCCCGAGCAGATCATGACGGTGTTTTTCCCCTCCTCCGCCGTTTCCAGCGCGAGGCGGCACCGCTCGATCTCCTTCATCATGGGGGTCGAGATCCATGTCTTGTCCGGGAAATACGGCTTCATCAGATCGCAGTACACCGTGTACCCGACGATCACGTCCGCCTGCTCCAGCGCCCGGACTGCGGCGACCGTCAGCCCTTCATAATTCCCCGCGCCGATCCCGGCGACTGTCAGTTTTTTCAAAATGCAACCCTCCAATCCATGACCGCCGCGGCGACTGTCACGCCGTTTTTCGCCTGCTTTCCGATGCAGAGCGCCCCGCCCCCGCTTCCGAGGACCGCCGCCCGCTCGCAGACGTTTCCGACGCCCACGGTTTTCTTCACAAATTCCGATTCCGCAAAGTCTCCCGGCACCGCGGCGAGCGCTTCCGCCGAATAAATAACTGTCTCCGCGCCGATCTCCGCGGCATATCCGAGCAGGCCCGCCTCGTCCCGCTTCACGTCGATGGACGCCAACCGGCACACCGCGGCGGGATCGATCCCGGCGGACGAGAACGCCTCCGTCACCGCGTCCCGGATCGCGTCCGCCGTCGTCCCTCTGCGGCATCCGATGCCGAGGACGACGATCTTCGGGATCAGCCGGAGCGTTTGCCCGAAAGGCTCGTCCGTGCGGATGCCGATCTTCACACCGAGCGGTCCGCGTTCCCCGGGGATCAGCCCGGCGGGCAGGAGATCCGGCAGCGGGAACTCCGAGGAGAGGGGGACCTCCCCTGTGAGGACGGACGCGGAGACCGCCTTTGCCGCGTCCATCGAGGAGATCGCGCAGCGGTGCGTGACGGCCCAGGCATCGCAGGAGAAGCGTCCCGCGCCGTCCGTGGCGGTGGTGACGACAGCCTCTGCGCCGAGCAGCTCCGCCAATTCTCCTGCCAGCGCGTTTGCCCCGCCGATGTGTCCGGAGAGGATCGGGATCACATAGCGTCCCCGGTCGTCGAGCACGAGCACCGCCGGATCCTCCGTCTTGCTTTTGATATGCGGCGCGATGGAACGCACGGCGATCCCGCATGCGCCGATGAAGACGAGGGCGTCGTTCTCCCGGAACAGCTCGCCCATGTCCGCGGCGATCTTTTCATGCGCAGTGAAGCCGTACTTCGCGGCGTATTTTTCGATGGAATGCACGGCGGAGAGGGGGAGGCGGAGGAAGGAACAGATCCTCTCCGCGAGCACGGCCCCCGCGTCGGAGAAGCAGATCAGGGCAGCCTTCATTTTGTCTCCGCCTCCCGGAATTCCGTTGAGAAGGACGGATCGTAGAGCTTTGAGCGCTCGAAGCGCTCCCCGAGCACGCCGCCGACGACGATCAGCGCGGTCTTGGTGACGCCGTTCTCCCGCGCGGTCTCCTCGAGGGTGCCGAGCGTACAGCGGAAGATCTTCTCATCCGGCCACGACGCCTTATAGACGATCGCCGCGGGGGTGTCCGCCGGATAACCGCCCGCCGTCAGATCCTCCGTCACGGAACAAAGAAGGCCGGCGGAGAGGAACAGGACCATGGTGGCGCGGTGCGCGGCAAAGGAGCGGAGGCTCTCTCCCTCCGGAACGGGCGTTCTCCCCGCGGCCCGGGTAATGACGACGGACTGCGAGACGCCAGGCAGGGTGTATTCGGTCTTCAAAGCTGCCGCCGCGCCGGAGAACGCGCTGACGCCCGGCGTGATGTCGTACTCGATTCCCAGTCGGTCGAATTCCCGCATCTGCTCGCCGATCGCGCCGTAGAGGGAGGGATCGCCCGAGTGGAGCCGGACCGTCGTCTTGCCCGCCCGCTCCGCCGCCTCGATCACCGCGGTCGTCTCCTCGAGCGTCATTTTCGCGCTGTCACAGAGCGTGCAGGAGGGTTTTGCATAGGCGAGGAGGTCGGGATTGACGAGCGAGCCCGCGTAGACGATCACGTCCGCCTCTCCGAGAAGCCGAGCCCCGCGCAGGGTAATGAGATCCGCCGCCCCGCATCCGGCTCCGACAATGTGTACCATATCAGAGTTCCTTTCGTATTTCTTCGAGAAGTTCTTCCGCCCCGGAGGTCGCCCCGAGGATGCCGTAGACATTCGAGAAGGTCACGGCCCCCGTCGAGAGGGTTCCGATCGTCTTCTGATGCGCGAGATGGAAGCCCATCCGCTCTGTGACGCTCGCCATGACCGCCTCCCTGAGCCCCGCCTCTTCGAGGATCGCGAGCATGTTGTCGGTCATCGCGCTGTCCATGATCCGCCGCACGACCTCCGCCGACGCGCCGCACATTCCCGCATGCGCCGCGAAGATCTCCGCGCGGCAGTCCCCGTACCGCGAATGCGTGTTGAGGATCCCGCCCGCCAGCTTCACGAGCTTGCCGATGTGCCCGACGAGCAGGGCGCCCCGGAATCCCGCCTCCGCCGCGAGGGAGAAGGCGTCGCCGATGAAATTCGAGGTCGTGACGGCGCTCTCCGGATCGATGCCGAGCTCGTTTTTGATAAAGTCCGCGCCGTAGTTTCCGGGGATAAAGAGGACCGTTTTCCGCCCGGACGCCGCCCGCATGGAGAGCTCCGTCCGGATGGTCCCGACGACCGCTTCGTCGCTCATGGGCTCCACGATCCCCGTGGTCCCGAGGATGGAGAGGCCGCCGACGATCCCGAGCCGCGGATTGAAGGTCTTCTTCGCGATCTCGACCCCCGCGGGCGCGGAGATCAGAACGGACAGCCCGCCCGCATAGCCCGCGTCCTCCGTGACCTCCCGCAGCGCTTCGGTGATCATGCGCCGGGGGGTGGAGTTGATGGCGGCGGCCCCGACGGGCTGATCGAGACCGGGCTTGGTCACCCTCCCGATCCCCTCGCCGCCGTCGATAACGATTTCCCGGGGCTTATCCGTCCGCTCGACGCGCGCATAGACCGTCATGCCGTTCGTCACGTCCGGGTCGTCGCCGGAATCCTTGACGATGCCGCAGGAGACGTAGCCGTCTCCCCGCACGGTCTCCCGCACGCCGAGGGTCAGGCCGATCCCGCGCGGGGTCATGAGCCAGACGGTCTCAAGGACTCTGTCTTCGAGCAGCATGATCGCCGCCGCCTTTGCCGCAGCCGCCGCGCAGGAGCCCGTGGTGTAGCCCCGCCTCAGCCGCTTGCCGTCCCTGGTGATGAAGCTGTCCATTTCCATCCTGTTCACCGGGTGATCTGATACATCAGCGCGTTGACGATGGCCGCCGCGACGTTCGAGCCGCCCTTGCGTCCCTTCGCCACGATATACGGCACGGAGGACGAAAGGATCGCGTCCTTCGCCTCGAGGATGTTGACGAATCCCACGGGCACCCCGATCACCAGCTCCGGCTTGACCTTCTCCTCGTCGAGGAGCGCGCGGAGCGTCAGGAGCGCCGTCGGCGCATTGCCCACGACAAAGATCACCGGACCGCCGAGACGCGCCGCCTTTTCCATCGAGACCTGCGCGCGGGTGCAGCCTCTGGCCTTCGCTTCCTCGGCGACGTCCGGGTCGCTCATGAAGCAGTCGACCTCGCAGCCGAGCTTTCCCGCCGCCGTCTTGTTGATCCCGGATTTCGCCATCTGCGTGTCCGTGACGATCCGGCAGCCCATCCTCAGCGCGTCGAGGGCCTTCGCGACCGCGCCTTCGGAAAAGGCGAGGTTTTCGGCGTAGTCAAAGTCCGCCGTCGCGTGGATGACGCGCTTGACGACGGCCTTGTTCTCCGGCGGGATTTCGGTTTTCAGCTCGCTCTCGATGATTTCCATGCTGCGGGCTTCGATCGCCGCGGGATCGGTGATAATCATATCTTTTTCTCCTTGTACGCGAGGCATTTCTTGTAGAACGATTCCGCCGCGCCGGGGCAGGCGGGCAGGCAGAGATGGGGATAGCCGGCGTAGAGCGTCTCCGTGTGGACGGCGCACGCCCAGCTTTTGCCGTTCGGCTTCACCGCCTCGAAATCCGAACCGCAGTCCGTGCTGTCGTAATAATGGAATTCATGCGCGGGGAGCGCGGTCCCGCGAGGTCCGAGGAGCCCGTCCGACTGCGCGGTGAGGGTGCAGTATCCGAAGCGCACGAGGCGTCCGGCGTCCGATGAGTCATGGGGCAGAACGCCGCACATCCTCCGACCCGCCAGCCGCTCGCCGAGGACCTGAAAGCCCCCGCATTCCGCAATGGTCGGCATCCCGGAGCAGACCGCGCGCCGCACGCTCTCCCGGAAGGCTTCGTTCGCTTCCAGCTGTTCCGTGTGGAGTTCCGGATATCCGCCCGGGAGCAGGAGCCCGTCCGCCGATTCGGGCACGGCTTCATTCTTCAGCGGCGAGAACCGCACGAGCGCAGCGCCCATGTCTTCGAGGAGGCGGAGCGTGTCCGGATAGACAAAGCAGAACGCCTCGTCATGCGCGAGGGCGATGGTCACAGGCGGATGGCGGCGGATCTCTGGCGGATCGAATTCCAGCGGCTCCGCCGATTCCGCGAGGGCGAGGACGGCGTCGAGATCCACCGTTTTTTCGCAGAGATCGGCGATTTCCCCGAGCCTGGCGCCGAGGTCCGCGATCTCGGATGCCGTGACGAGGCCGAGCCGCCGGGATGTGAATTCGCACGTCTCCGGCAGGTGCGGGATATACCCGACGGGGACGATCCGCCCGCCGAAGCGCGCCTCGACCATCTTCTTCAGCCCCGCATAGGTCATCGCGGCGACGTTCGAGAAGAGCACGCCCCGGATGCCGCTCTCGGGGACATAATTCAGGAACCCTTCGATCAGGGCGAGCAGGGAGGCATACGCGCCGCGTCCGTTCACGACGAGGATCACGGGCGTCCCCGTCTCCCGCGCGGCGGTGCAGGTGCTGTTCTCCATGCCGTCCGCGCCCGTGCCGTCGTAGTAGCCCATCACGCCCTCGACGACGCACAGATCGCCGGACGATCTCGCCAGTCCCGCGCGGAGGAGATTCCCGCCGCAGAAGAACGGATCGAGGTTTGAGGAGGGGATCCCGAGGACCGCTTCGTGAAACATCGGGTCGATATAGTCCGGCCCGCATTTTGCAGCGGAAACGGCAACCCCGCGGCGGGTGAGCAGCTTGAGGACTGCGCAGACTGCCGTGGTTTTGCCGCATCCGCTGGAGGTGCCCGCAAAGAGGACGCGGGGTTTGGTGAGGATCATCTCTCCCCTCCCGCGTTCTTTCTCTTCTGCCTGATTACGGCGGCGGCGACGGCGGCGATCACGGCGGCACCGGCGCAGGCCGCGGCACAGGGGAGGATCCAGCCGTTCCCCGATTTCGCGACCGCGCCGTCCGGGAGGGAATCTGCATGGAACACGACGTCATAGTCGTACCACTGTTCCCGCTTGATGCTCCATCCTGCGACGGGGATCGGGGTGTCGAGGGCGGACACGGGGATGTCGAACGTATGGCGTCCTTCCCCATCCTCGCCGAAGAGGGAGACCGCGCTCTCGTCGACGTCCTCTCCGCGTCCGGCGAAGAGCTTGCCGAAACCGCGGCCGCTGAGGGTCACGTGCGCCGTCATTTTGTCGTCCTCCACCGTCAGCGTGCATCCTACGATGCGGAACATGGAGGAGTTCAGCGTTTCCGCTTCGATTTCGTAGATTCCGTTCTGCACGTCCGCTGCGTAAACGGGTCTGCCTTCTCCCGCCGCCGAAACGGGAGCGGAGAGGGCAGACACGCACAGCGCGGCGAGCAGAAACGAGACGATTCTGCTCACTCTGTTTTTCATTTTGCGTTCTTGACGTGGTCCACGTAGACGGCCTGGACCGCTTCGATCTGACCGAGACCGCGGAGGACCGGGACGACCTCGAAGCCTTCGTTCTGAAGGATGGTCTTCCAGGAATCCTCTTCGTCGCCCGCCATGTCGTTGTTGGCATGGTCACCGGCAACCACCATCAGGGGCTCGAGAACCACGCGGGTGTAGCCGCCGGCCTTCGCAGCCGCGACGACGTCCTCGATGGAGGGCTCCGCCTCGACCGTGCCGATGCAATAGTTGGTCTTGCCGGCAGCCGTCAGCATGCTCTGGAGCTTCGCGTAGGTCGCGTTGGATTCGTGCTCGGTGCCGTGGCCCATGAAGGTGATGAGCGTCTTGCCGTCGTCGTATTCGGCGGTGGCGGCGGTGATGGCTTCGATCACGGCGTTGTAGTCCGCGTCGGAGGTGAGAAGAGGCGCGCCGACCTTGACGCTCGAGAACTTCGAACGGTTGGAGTCCACGATCTTCATCAGATCGTCGTATTCAAAGCCGCTCATGACGTGGGTGGGCTGAACGATCAGCTCCTTCACGCCGTCCTTGATGAGGCGGGCGAAGGCTTCCTCGACGTTGTCGATCTCAAGGCCGTCGCGGGATTTGAGCTTGTCGATGATGATCTGGCTGGTGAAGGCGCGGCGGACTTCCTTGTCCGGGTTGGCGGCCTGGATGGCCTTTTCGATCGCGCCGATGGTGGCGTCACGGCTGTCATTGTAGCTTGTTCCGAAGCTGACGACGAGGATGACGGGCTTCTTCGAGCCGGAACATCCGGCAAGGGCGAGGGCGCAGATCACCGCACAAAGGGCGAGCGCGCCGATTTTCATGAGTTTCATGGGTCTGTTCCTCCTGTGATGAAGAAAAATGAAATGTATTTGTTAATCGGAGCATAGGCCCCGTCTTAACCGTGATATTTGTCCCAGAGCGCGTCGGTCAGATCGAACTGCCGGATCAGGCTGTCCCGCCCGAGCAGTTCCCGGGGATCGCCGTATCCCACGGGGTTCCCGTCCTTGAGAAAGAGGATCCGGTCGGAGATCGCGCGGGCAAGCTCCGGCTCGTGCAGGGACAGGACGACGGCCGGCCTCTGTTCCCGGCGCAGGCGGTCGAGAAGCTCGAGGAATGTGATCTTATAGTGCAGATCGAGAAAGGAGGTCGGTTCGTCGAGCAGCAGAACCTTCGGATTCCGGCAGACCGCGCGGGCGAGAAGGACCCGCTGGCGCTGTCCGTCGCTCAGCTCATCGAATCGCCGGTCTGCGAGGGACGCGGAGTCGGTCAGTTCCATGGCCTCCCGCACGGCCTCCCGGTCTCCGGGCGCGAGAAGGCCGAAGGCGCCGGTATAGGGGTATCTCCCGGTCTCCACCACCTCCCGGCAGGTCATCATGTCGGTGTCCGGTCTTCCGGTCAGCATGGTGGATACGGCGCGGGCGAATTCATTCCGGCTCATTCGGGAGATGGGGACTCCGTTCACCGTGACCTCGCCGGATACGGGCGCGAGCTGTCCCGCGACGGTCTTGAGAAGGGTGGATTTTCCGGAGCCGTTCGGACCGACGAGGGTCAGAATCTCTCCCTCCTCCACCGAAAAGGTCACATCCCGGACGACGGCCCGTCCTCCGTAGCCCGCACAAAGCGCGTTCACTTCAAGCATTGTCCCGCCGCCTCCTTCCCAGCATGATGAAGAGGACCACGGGCGCGCCGAGGACCGCCGTCACCGTGCTGATCCCCAGTTCCCCGGGAGAGACGACCGTCCGGGCGAGGATATCCGAGAGGATGCAGAAGACCCCTCCACCGAGGAAGCACGCGGGGATCATGGCGATGGGACGCGCAGTTCCGAGGAGCCGCTTCACGAGGAACGGCACCGCGATCCCGACGAAGGAGACCGGCCCGGCAAACGCGGCGACGCATCCCGCCAGCAGGCTGGACAAGAGGATCATCGCGGCCCGGGTCGCCCGGATGTTCACCCCCATCTCCCGCGCGTAGCCCTCGCCCAGCTGATAGGCGCCGATGGGCTTGGACAGGAGAAAGACGGCGAGGGACGCCGCGAGGACGATCCACGCGCAGACGACGAGGGATTCCTTTTTCATCCCGGAGAAGGACCCGATGCTCCAGCCCCGGAGATTGACGATGTCCGCGTCGTCCGCGAAATTCACGAGAATGTCGGTGACGGCGGAGGCGATGTATCCGATCATGACGCCGCCCACGATGAGCAGGGACATGCTGCGGATCTTCGCCGACATGAGGAGCACCGCCGACATGGCGATGAGCGCGCCGAGAAAAGCCGCTGCCGCGAGGAGGGCGGAGTTCAGGACGATGAGGCCCCGGGCCGCCGCGATGAGGGAGGCCGCCACCATGAGCCGCGCGCCGGAGGAGATCCCGAGCACGAACGGCCCGGCGATGGGGTTGTGGAAAAAGGTCTGGAGCAGATACCCCGCCAGCGCCAGCGCGCCGCCCAGCAGGAGGGCAGCCAGCGTCCGGGGCAGGCGGATCTTCAAGAGGATCAGCGCTGCCGTGTCGTCCCCGCCGTGTCCCGAGAGGATCTTCAGCAGATCCCGGAGCGGAATCGACGCGCTGCCCGCGAGGATGCCGAGGCACACGAGGGCGGCGGTGAGGCAGAGGAGCAGGAGATAGGAGAACACGATCCTTTTTTTCATGACGATCCCCCGTCCAGTTTGTGCAGATAGGTCAGAGGCTCTCCCGTATCCGCGAAAATCGCGTGGAAGTCCGAGAGGATCTCGCCCGTTTTCATGATGTTCTGATAGAGATTCGCTTCCGTGCACCAGACGTCGCCGCTTTTCACCGCCCGGAAATCGGAGAGGAGCGGATTCAGGGCTTCGAGCTCGTCCAGCGTGTACAGGATCCCGCTGATGGTCCCGTTGTAGAGGATGATATCCGCGTCCTTCGCCGCAAGGACGAATTCCTCCGGCGAGAGGGTCACCGAGGAGAGGGCGTTGTCCTCCCCCTCGAAGGCGAAGACGTTCTCGCCCCCCGCCAGCTCGATCATTTTCGAGATATAGTCGCCGCTCTTGCGGGTGACAAAGCTGCCGGAGGCCGTGACATAGAAGAAGACGGCGGTTTTCCCGGAGGGCTCGGCGTCCCGGAGGGAGTCGAACGTCGCCTTCTGTTCCGCAAAGAGGGCGTCTCCCCGCTCGGGACATCCGGCGATCTCCGCATACACCCGGACCCATTCGCACCGGGCGAGGGGGGAGGATTCATAGCTCGAACGGTCGACGAATACCGGGATCCCGAGCTCCTCGAGCTTTTCCTTCACCTTCGGAACATGCTCGGACATGGTCGATTGAATCGAAAGATCACACCCGCCCGAGAGGAGCAGCTCGTAATCCGGCTCGCGGTATTTCCCGGCGTAGAGGATCGCGCCCGCCTCCATCGCCTCCCGCGCGCCGTCCACGGTCCACGCGTCGGCCTCCAGAGAGGAAAAGCGGATCTCGTCGAGGCAGTCCATCGCGTCCCAGAAGCACATGACCGCGCTTGCCGCCATGTAGACGGTCTGCGGGCGGCGCGGGATGACGGTGACGTTTTCCGGGGCTGCGGAGTCGTTCTCCGTGATGAGATACGACGCGCCGTCGTCCGTCCGGATCAGGGAATCGCCGTTTTCATACCGCCAGATCGCAAAGCACGACGCGGCGGAGGTGGGGACGCTCTGCGGCTCGCCGTATCCGGGAAGAGCGGGCGGCGCATTCCACGGGTCCGTCTCCTTCGCGCATCCGCCGATGCAGAGGAGCAGGAGGAGGGCGAAGAAAAACAGCCAAAACCGTTTCATGCCGTCCTCAGCCCTTTCTTCTCTTCCGTCCGAGGAAGAGGACCGCCGACACCGCGCAGACGAGCAGGACGGCCCCCGTGATCCACGGAATGGGGGAGGAGGCGGTCGGTCGGACGCTTGCCGCGTCGAAGGAGAGGGTGTAGTCGATGAGGTGCGGCTCGCTCATGGCGACCGTCTCCGCCTGTACGCCGAGGGGAAGCGTGAGATCGGCGACGGGGATGAGAAAGACCGAATCGCCGTCCGCGTTCACGGGAAGATACCGCTCCCCGTCCACGATCATGAGGTCATAGTTTGAACTGCTCCATTCGATCCGCGCCGTCATCGCCTCCCCGGATACGGTCAGCTCCGCCGGGGACTTCACGGACGCCCGCCCGGATCCGCCGGAGAGCGAGACTTCCACTGTATAGGTACCGTCGTTCATGGTATTGCCTTTCGGAAAAATACGGAATAAGAACCCGCTGTCGGGTATGATGAGCATCAAAAAACGCTCCTGAATCCGCGGGATCGGAATCAGGAGCGTACAACAAACAAAGGCATAAACGCCCGTGCAAAAACACGGGTTTTATCCCCTCAAAAAAAACGTACTGCCGATTCCTCGCGGCATTGGGCATTGCTGCCCTGTACGGACGGCAGGCAGGTCTCCCGGCTTGCGGATCGCCACACCCTGAAGCCTTCCCATCCCAAAAGGACAGTGACATATTATCAGGGCATTCCCCGTTCACGGTGACGAGATCGTACAGGATTCTCACCTGTTTCCCTTTTCACCGGATCGATCTCCGTTTTCACGGAGATATCCGACACCTGCCATCCCTTGTTTTTCTGTAAAAGAGCGAAATTTAGACCATAATGTATTATAACGGAAAAGGAGAGGAGTGTCAAGGGGTTCCCCCAAAAATGAGCGGGCGGGGGATTGCATTTTGCGGGCGGATGTTGTACAATAGGGCCCAGAATGAAAAAAGCGGCGGATAACGCCGACGGAGGGACGGGACTATGGAGAGAACGGAGCGCGCGCTCACCGAGCGGCTCGGATCGATCGCCGGAGCGGACCGGGCAGCCATGGACAAGGCGCGGAGGAGACAGGCGGAGCTTGCGAAACCACCGGGAAGCCTTGGACGGCTGGAGGACTTGTCCGTCCGGCTGGCGGGCATGACGGGGAAGGTGCAGAATTCGCTCGAAAACAAAGTCCTGCTCGTCTTTGCCGCAGACAACGGCGTCGTGGAGGAGGGCGTGTCCTCCGCGCCGCAGTCCGTGACCGCCGCGCAGACCGTCAATCTCACCCGCGGCGTCACCGGAGCCTCCTCGATCGCCGCGCGCTTCGGCTGCCGGGTGATCGTCTGCGACGTGGGCGTGAACGCCGATCTCTCCGCATATCCGGCGGTCCTCGACCGGAAGATTACCCGCGGGACGAAGAACATCGCGCGGGAAGCTGCCATGACGCGGGAGGACGCGGTCCGGGCGGTCTGGATCGGCGCGGAGCTCGCCACGGAGACCGTGCGGCAGGGCGCGGACGTGCTCGGCGTCGGGGAGATGGGCATCGGGAACACGACGACCTCCTCCGCCGTGCTCTCCGTTCTCACCGGAGCGTCCGTCGCGGACGTGACCGGGCGGGGCGGCGGCATCACGGACGCAGCCTACGCCAAGAAGCTCGAGGTGATTGAGACTGCGATCCGCGTGAACCGGCCTGAGAGCGCCGATGTGCTCGACGTGCTCGCGAAGGTCGGCGGCTTCGATCTCGCGGCGATGACCGGGGCATTCCTCGGCGCGGCCATGGCAAGGGTCCCGGTCGTGATGGACGGCTTCATCTCCGTCGTCGCGGCGCTGTGTGCGACCCGGCTGTGCCCGGCTTCGGCGGATTTCCTCATCCCCTCCCACGCCTCCGCGGAGATCGGGTACCGGATCGCCATGGAAGCCTTGGGGCTTACCCCGCTGTTCGATCTCGGCATGCGGCTCGGTGAGGGCAGCGGATGTCCCATCGCCATGATGATGCTCGACGCCGCCTGCGCCGCGATGAACGGCATGGCGACATTCGAGGAAGCCCGGATCGACGACGGCTATCTCGATCCCATCCGCGCGGGGGATTCCTTCCGCGTGCCGGGAGGCAGATCATGATCGTATTTCTCTCAGGCGGCGCGAAGAACGGCAAAACCGCGCTCGCCGAAGACATTGCCGTGAAGCTGTCGGGGGGAGGACGGCGGTATTACGTCGCCACGATGATCCCCTACGACGACGAGGACCGGGCGAGGATCGCGCGTCACGTCGAGGAGCGGGCGGAGAAGGGCTTCGGAACGCTCGAGGTCGGACGGGATATCGGATCGTGTCCTTCGCTCGGCGGCAGGGACGCCACCTATCTCGTGGACAGCGTGACGGCGCTTCTGCTCAACGAGATGTACCCGGACACCTTTGAGAGAGAAGCGGATCCGACGGCGGCGGAGCGGTGCCGCGCGGGCCTTCTGCGGCTCGGACGGGAGGCGGAGAACGCGGTGTTCGTCTCGGATTATCTCTACTCCGACGCCGCGCGGTATGACGCCTTCACGGAGAACTACCGCCGCGATCTCGCCTCGCTGGACCGCACGGTCGCCGGGATGGCGGACGTCGTGATCGAGCTGTCGGCGGGGATCCCCATCGTCCGGAAAGGAGAATTTGTGCTGTGAAAAAGCTCTGGAACGCCTGTGCGATGTGTTTTTCGATGTTCTGCGCGATCCCCAGTCCCTTTCACGTATGGGACGACGCGGCGCGGCCCCTTATGACTCTGTTCCTGCCCCTCGTGGGCGCGTGGATCGGGATCCTCTGGACGGGGCTGGCCTATCTCGCGCGTCTGCTCGCTCTGCCCGCGCTGGTTTCGGGGGCCATCCTCTGCGCCTTTCCCTTCCTCGTGACGGGCGGGATGCACATGGACGGCTATCTCGACGTGACGGACGCCGTAAAATCGTGGCGCGATCTCGACGAGCGGCGGCGCATCCTGAAGGACCCGAACGTCGGCTCATTTGCGGTGATCGCGGGGATTCTGCTCGTCATGGCGCAGTTCGCGCTTCTCTCTTCCGTGAAGGCAGACGCGAATCTCTTCGCCCTGACCCTGATCCCGGTGATCTCTCGCGCGGCGGCGGGACTCTGCGTGACGATTCTCCGGCCTCTCGGCACGAGCGAATACGCGGGCGCCTATCGGCAGGGCGTGAAGCGGTCCCACGTCGTGTGGTTTGCCGCCGTTCTTGTGCTCTCTGCCGCCGCGGGATTCGTTTTCATGGGCAAGTACGGCTTCGCCGCGCCGGCGGTCGTCCTCGGGTATCTCTGGTATCTGCGGCGGGGCTTCCGGTCGCTCGACGGCATGAGCGGGGATATCTCGGGATACGCCCTGACCTTCGGCGAGCTGTGCGGCATTGCGGTTTTTGCTTTGATTTGAGGAGGACACTATGGATTTCATCATCGGCGGCGCGTATCAGGGAAAGCGAGATCTGGCATTCAGGCGGTACGGCCTGACGGCGGACGATATATATACCTGCACGGAGGCGGAGGGGATCCGCTTTGGCGCGCGGTGCATCGACCGGATCGAGGAATTCACGCTCTGGTGCGTACGAAACGAGAAGGACGCCGTCGCCATGTTCCGGGAGAACCGGGAGGCATGGCGGGGAGCTGTTCTTATCTGTCAGGATATCTTCTGCGGCGTGGTGCCCCTCGGCGCGGACATGCGGGCATGGCGGGAGATGACCGGGCGGCTCGCGGCATATCTCGCGGCGGAGGCCGATTCCGTGACGCGGGTATTCTGCGGACTGGAGGAGCGGCTGAAATGAAGCTGATCCTCATCCGCCACGGCATCACCGAGGCCAACGAAAAGCACCTCTACTGCGGGAGCACCGATCTCCCCCTGTCCGAATCCGGGCGCGCGGCTCTCGAAGAGCGGAAAAATACGGCGGAGTACCCCTCCCCGGACGGGATGCGGGTCCTCACAAGCGGCATGCGCCGGTGCGACGAGACCCTTGATATCCTGTACGGCTGCCTTCCGCGCGAAGAGGATCCCGCGTTCCGGGAGATGGATTTCGGCGCGTTCGAGATGCGCTCCTACGAGGAGATGAAGGAGGATCCCGCCTATCTCGCGTGGATCACCGGGGACAACGAGTCGAACGTCGCGCCCGGCGGGGAAAGCGGATGTCAGATGACGGCGCGCGTCCTTGCGGGTCTGGATCGGCTGATCGGCGAGGGCCGGGACGCGCTCCTCGTCACGCACGGCGGCGTGATCGCGGCAATCATGGCGCATCTTTTCCCGGAAGCGGAGAAGAACCGCTACGAGTGGCAGCCGAAGCCCGGCGGCGGGTACGCAATCGATCTCGAAGCAGGATCTTACCGGGCGTTCTGAATTCCGGATCCGAAAAAAATCCATACAGTGATCGGGTAAAAGAGGGGAGAAATCCCCTCCCTTCCGTTGCACCGCACGTACCGACCGGTCAGGTATGCGGCGCTGCATCAAAACAGAAATTCAAGTACATCCTGCGAGCTTGTGAGAGAGTACGACAAAGGATCGACCAGACCCGGTCGGTCTTTTGTTTTGCGCCCGAGGATCTTCGGACTCAACGCGCAGTTCACTGCATCCGTGCCACAGCTCCGGAACCCTCCCAGGCGGGAGTTCGCAGCTTTGAGAGTATCCTCGTCTGGGAATCCGCATCTACCGATTCAGCTTTTCCCGATTCTTGCAGACAGCCTTCGAGATCTTCTCCTGCTTGACGACATGACCCGGAAAATGACGGAGAAAATCAAAAGAAGTCACGGCAGCTCCGCGAGGTCATACCAGAATGCGTCTTCTTCCACCTCCATTGCCAGCGAGACAGCCGCATTCCCCGTCATTGGGTCCGTTATTCCCACGGCAATCTTCCCCGCTCCGGGATGGCGGGGCAGTTCCGCCGTCCCCTCCGCCGTGCCG
>CACZSA010000088.1 GCA_902783705.1 uncultured Ruminococcus sp. | reverse complement strand
GCCTGGAGATTCCTAAGAGGACCCGGCCCGAGGGTCCTCTTAGGTCCCGTCCGGAAGGACAAAAAAATAATGGATCTGCAAGATCCATTATCCGCAAGCGTAAGCGCGCAGGCAAAACGCGCAGGCCCGGAGAGCATATTTTGTAATTTTGATTCCACAATTCCCGAAAGGATATACCGATACCATGAAAAAGGATCTCCCGAAAACCTATTCGCCTTCGTCTTTTGAAGGCCGCATCTACCAGGAGTGGTGCGAAAAGGGGCTCTTCACCCCGAAGATCGACAAGAAAAAACCGCATTATTCCATCGTCATTCCCCCGCCGAACATCACGGGACAGCTCCACATGGGCCACGCGCTCGACAATACCCTCCAGGACATCCTCATCCGCTATAAGCGCATGAAGGGCTTCTGCACCCTCTGGGTCCCCGGCACCGACCACGCGTCCATCGCGACCGAGGCCAAAATCGTCGAGGCCATGCGCAAGGAAGGGCTGACAAAGGAGGATCTCGGACGCGAGAAATTCCTCGAGCGGGCTTGGGACTGGCGCGCCAAGTACGGCGGAAGGATCATCGAACAGCTCAAGAAGATGGGCAGCTCCTGCGACTGGACCCGCGAGCGCTTCACCCTCGACGAGGGCTGCTCCGCCGCCGTGCGCAAGGTCTTCCAGCAGCTCTATGACGAGGGCCTGATCTACCGCGGCGAGCGCATCATCAACTGGTGCCCGCACTGCAGGACGTCGATCTCCAACGCCGAGGTCAACTACGAGGAGCAGGACGGTCACTTCTGGCACATCCGCTATCCGTTCGTGGGCGGCGGCGGATACCTCGAGGTCGCGACGACCCGCCCGGAGACCCTCCTCGGCGACACCGCCGTCGCGGTCAACCCGAACGACGAGCGCTACAAGCATCTGATCGGGCAGTATCTCGTCCTCCCGCTCGTGGGACGGCGGATCCCGGTCGTGGCGGACGAGCACGCGCAGCTCGACAAGGGGACCGGATGCGTGAAGATCACCCCGGCCCACGACCCGAACGACTTCGAGGTCGGACGCCGCTGCCGTCTCCCGATGGAGGTCGTCCTCACCGAAGACGCGAAGATCACGGCGAACTACCCGAAGTACGCCGGCATGGACCGCTACGAGGCGCGCAAGGCCATCGTCAAGGACCTCGAGGCGGGCGGATACCTCGCGGGGATCGAGCCCCTGAAGCACGAGGTCGGCACCTGCTACCGCTGCGGCACGACGATCGAGCCGATGGTGAGCCTGCAGTGGTTCGTGCGCATGGAGCCCCTCGCCGGACCCGCGATCGAGGCGGTGCGCGACGGACGGATCAGGTTCGTCCCCGAACGCTTTGACAAGAACTACTTCCACTGGATGGAGAACACCCAGGACTGGTGCATTTCCCGTCAGCTCTGGTGGGGCCACCGCATCCCGGCGTACTACTGCGACGACTGCGGGCACACGGTCGTCTCGGCGGACGGCTGCGAGGTCTGCCCGAAGTGCGGCGGACACATGACGCAGGATCCCGACACGCTCGACACGTGGTTCTCCTCCGCGCTCTGGCCCTTCTCGACGCTCGGCTGGCCGGAGAAGACCGAGGATCTTGAATACTTCTACCCGACGAACACGCTCGTCACGGGCTACGACATCATCACCTTCTGGGTCTCCCGGATGATCTTCTCGGCGCTGCACTACACCGACAACATCCCGTTCGACACTGTTCTCATCCACGGTCTCGTCCGCGACGCGCAGGGCAGAAAGATGTCCAAATCCCTCGGCAACGGCATCGATCCGCTCGAGATCATCGACAAGTACGGCGCGGACGCGCTCCGGTTTGCGCTCGCGACGGGCAACAGCCCCGGAAACGACATGCGCTTCTCCGACGAGAAGATCGAGGCGGCGCGCAACTTCGCGAACAAGCTCTGGAACGCGGCGCGGTTTGTGATGATGAACCTCACGATCGAGCAGATCGAGAAGCCGGATCCCGCGGCCCTCGCACCCGAGGACAAGTGGATCCTCACGAAGTTCGAGGAGTGCGTCGCGTCTGTGACGAACAACCTCGACAAGTATGAGATCGGCGTCGCGCTGTCGGCGATCTACGATTTCGTCTGGGACGTCTACTGCGACTGGTACATCGAGCTGTCGAAGCCGTCGGTCGCGGCGGGAGGGGAACGCTCGGCGGTGGCGCAGAACGTGCTGGCGTGGGTGCTCCGCGAGACGCTGAAGCTCCTGCATCCGTTCATGCCCTTCATCACCGAGGAGATCTATCAGGGACTTCCGGGCGAAGAGGGGAACATCATGGTGAAGGATTTCCCGGAATACGAAGCGGCCTTCGTGTTCCCGGCGGAGAGCGACAGCATCTCGAAGGTGACGGACGCGATCCGCGCGATCCGGACGAGACGCAACGAGATGAACGTGCCGCCGTCCCGCAAGGCGAAGGTGTATATCGAGACGAAGTTCCCGGAGGCGTTCGCTTCGGCGGGTGCGTTCTTCGAGCGGCTGGCGTCGGCGTCGTCGATCGAGCTGGTGACGGAATTCCACGACGACACGGCGGTCCGGATCATCACGGACGCGGCGACGGTGCACATCCCGCTCGCGGACATCATCGACTTTGAGGCGGAGAAGAAGCGTCTCACGGCGGAGCTTCAGAACGTGGAGGGCGAGATCGCGCGCGCCGAGGGCAAGCTGGCGAACGAGAGCTTTGTCGCGCGGGCGCCGGAGAAAGTGGTGAACGCGGAGCGCGAGAAGCTGGCGAAGAATCAGGAGAAGCGGACCGGCATACTTGCGGCGCTTGAAAAGCTGCAGTAAAACTGCCGCGGACGGGCCTGCCCGTCAGGCGCACAAGCGGTGCGGACGCACTTGCTTCATCGCGCTGCACTTTATGTGTCATTGCGAGGAGGGACCTCAAGGTCCCGACGTGGCAATCCGTTCTCCTTCTTTATGACTCTTTATGACTGCACCGCACATTCCGTCTGCGCGCTTACGCTTGCGGATTTGGAATCGACCAAGTCGAAAGTTTTTTGTCCTTCCGGACGGGACCAGAGAGGACCCTCGGGCCGGGCCCTCTCTGGACTTTCCCGGCCCCAGAGGCGAAGAAGGAGCG
>CACZSA010000087.1 GCA_902783705.1 uncultured Ruminococcus sp. | reverse complement strand
TGGTGGTCCTTGTCGCCGACGATCCCGGCCCCATCTCCTCGCAGACCGAACAGGACACCCGCACCTTCGGGACGTATTCGAAGATCCCGGTCTTCGATCCCTCCTCGGTCGCAGAAGCGTATTCAATGATCGGCGACGCGTTCGCCCTCTCGGAAAAGCTCGGCTCCCCCGTGATCCTGCGTCCGACCACCCGGATCGACCACGGCTATGCGGACGTCATGGTGAAGGACGAGGAGGAATACGAGATTCACGAACCGGAGGGCTTCGTCAAGGATTCCTCGAAATGGGTGATCTTCCCCCGCCTCTCCGTCGTCAACCACGCGAAAATCGAAGCGCGCAACCGTGCGCTGACCGATACCTTCTCGCATGACGAGCACAATCCCCTCCTGACGGAGACCGGCGTTTGGCGCGGCGCGAAAATCGGCGTCGTCTCGCAGGGCATCAGCTGGACGTACGTGCAGGATTTCTTCGGGGACGGCGATCATCCCCGCCTCCTGCGCATCGGAACGCCCTTCCCCTTCCCGGACGAGCTCGCGGCGCGGTTCCTCGAAGGACTCGACGAAGTCCTCGTGATCGAGGAGCTCGACCCGGTGATCGAGCGCGCGCTCGTGTATCTCTGCGGACGCCGCGGGATCCGGGTGAAGATCCGCGGCAAGGAAGACGGCACAATCAAGCCCGCCGGGGAAAACACCGTCGGCGAGGTCGCGGCTTGCCTCTCCTCCTTCTGCTCGGCAGAGAAGAAGACGGCAGACGCGACGCGCGGCGATCCACTGCCCGCCCTGCCCGTCCGCCCGCCTGTCCTCTGCGCGGGATGCCCGCACCGGGCGTCCTTCTACGCGGTCAAGCAGGCCATGAAGGGCAAAAATACGATCTTCTGCGGCGACATCGGCTGCTATACCCTCGGCAATGCGAAGCCGCTCGACATGTGCGACACCTGCCTCTGCATGGGCGCGGGCATCAACATCGCGCAGGGCGTCTTCCATGTGGAGCCGGACACCAAGGCATTCGCGTTCGTCGGCGATTCGACGTTCTTCGCCTCCGGCATCACCGGCGCGCTCAACGGGTTCTACAACCGGGCCGATATGACGCTCGTGATCCTCGACAACTCCACGACGGCGATGACCGGCCACCAGCCCCACCCCGGCACGGGCCGCACGGTGATGGGCGAGGCGGTCGATCCCGCGGATATCGAAT
The DNA here is from genome assembly GCA_902783705.1 of uncultured Ruminococcus sp. GTDB lineage: Bacteria > Bacillota > Clostridia > Oscillospirales > CAG-272 > UMGS1696. The sequence goes on along the minus strand of CACZSA010000087.1, from coordinate 25,519 downwards.
CGATCCTGCGGGGCATCGGCGTGAAAACGGTCGAGACGGTCGATCCGCTCGATCATCCGAAAGCCGTCGAAACGGTGCGCCGCGTCGCGGACGAGCCCGGGCTCAAGGCGATCATCTTCCGCTCGCCGTGCGTCGTGAAGTGGAAACCGAAGGGCGTGCACGCGAAGGTCGACGCGGAAACATGCGTCGGATGCCGGAAATGCATCCGTGAGCTCGGCTGTCCCGCGCTTCTCTTCCGCGACGGCAAGGCGGAGATCGACGCGACGCTCTGCACCGGCTGCACGCTCTGCGAACAGATCTGCCCGGTCGGCGCGATCGGCGGCGGTTCTGTCCCGGCTCCCGCGAAGCAGGAGGAGGGCTCCGCTTCGGCGAAGAAATCCTCGCCCGCGGTCGTGACAGCAGGCCGGGCCATCGATCCCGAAGCCTTCGGACAGCGCAGCATCGTGCTCGCGGGCGTCGGCGGTCAGGGGACGATCCTCGCGTCGAAGCTCGTGGCGGCTGCCGCCATGCGCGCGGGACTCCCCGTGAAGACGGCGGAGACCATCGGCATGGCGCAGCGCGGCGGATCGGTATTCAGCCATCTCCGGGTGGGCGGCGGGATCCATTCCCCGCTCATCGGACCCGGCGAGGCAGACCTGATCCTCGGGTTTGAACCGGCGGAGGCCGTGCGGATGCTGCCGTATCTGAAAGCGGGCGGCACGGTCGTGACGAGCACGCGGCCCATCCAGCCGGTCAGCGCGATGATCGGCGGCGCGCCCTACGATCCCGGCGAAATGCTCGCGTATCTCGAAGCGCATGCCGGGCGGGTGGTGACGGTCGACGCGGACCGCGCCCTCACCGAGATCGGAAACGACAAGGTACTCAACGTGCTCCTGCTCGGGATCGCAGCCGAAACCGGCGCGCTCGGGTTTGACGCGGAACAGCTCGCGGACGCGGTGGAAGCCGTGCTCCCCGCGAAGCTCCATGAAATCAACAAAAAAGCCCTCGCGTACGCGCGCGAAGGAATGACGGGAGGATTCGGATCATGAGAATCAACGACGAACAGCTGAAACAGGTCGACCGGCAGATCAAGAGACTGATCGCGGCGGACAATTTCTACGGCAGAATGCTGAAGGACGCGGGCATCGACGGCGTCGCGACGGCGGAAGACTTCGAGGCGCTTCCCTTCTCTCAGAAGCAGGATCTGCGCAACGCGTATCCTCTCGGACTCTCCGCCGTTCCCGAGGAGGAGATCGTCCGCATCCACTCCTCTTCCGGCACGACGGGCGTTCCGGTCATCATCCCCTACACGAAGAAGGACGTCGAGGACTGGGCGAAGATGTTCGCGCGGTGCTATGAATTCGCGGGGATCACCAAGAAGGACCGCATCCACATTACGCCCGGCTACGGTCTCTGGACCGCGGGCATCGGTTTCCAGGCGGGCTGCGAGCTCCTCGGCTCGATGGCGATCCCGATGGGCCCCGGCAACACGGAAAAGCAGCTGCAGATGATGCAGGACCTCGGCTCGACCGTGCTCTGCGCGACCTCGTCCTATGCGCTGCTCCTCGCGGAGGAGATCGAAAAGCGCGGCATCCGCCAGAACATCAAGCTGAAAAAGGGCGTCATCGGCTCCGAACGCTGGGGCGAGAAGATGCGCGCACGGATCCGCGAATCGCTCGGGATCGAGCTCTACGACATCTACGGCCTGACCGAGATCTACGGACCGGGCATCGGCATCAACTGCAGATATGACTGCGGCATGCACATCTGGGACGATTATCTCTACCTCGAGATCATCGATCCCGCGACCGGGAAGAACGTGCCGGACGGCGAATGGGGCGAGATCGTCCTCACGACGCTCGTGAAGGAAGGCGCGCCGCTCATCCGCTACCGGACGCACGACATCAGCCGGATCCTCCCGAGCGAATGCCCCTGCGGAAGCAAATTCCCGCGGATCGACGTGATCGCCGGACGGAGCGACGACATGATGAAGATCAAGGGCGTCAACGTATTCCCGAAGCAGATCGAGGAGGTCCTCGCATCGTTCCCCGAGCTGTCGAGCGAATACCAGATCCACATCTCCCACCTCGACGGGCGCGACACCATGCGCATTTACGTTGAGACGAACGGATCGGTCGATTTCGCGGAGATGGCGAAGAACGTCGCGGACCGCGTGAAGTCCAAGATCGGTTTCACGCCGCTCGTGAAGGTCGTCGAGCTCGGGATCCTGCCGAGAAGCGAAAAGAAGAGCAAGCGCGTGTTCGACGAACGGTACGACTGAAAGACAGAATCCCGGGGTTCTCCGTGAATCCCGGGATCTTTTTCTACTTTGAGAAATCAATGCGGAACGGCAAACCATTCGTCGGGATGCGTCCGGGCAACCCGCGCCGTCCCGATCACGGACACGATCTCGAGCGTCTCCTCGCGCGGGACGGGGCTCACGCCGGAGGAGAAGAACCCGAGGATCGCGTTCATGAGGTTGCGGTAGAAATTCCGATCGTCGCTCACGAGGCGCTTGCCGTTCGTGCCGCATCCGTCGGCGGTGACCATGAAATTGAACTCGGCCCACGGCTGCGGCGTCTGCATGAACGAGGCGAGGCGTCCGTCCCCGTAATCGAGGATCAGCTGGGTCACGCCCTCGCCCGCCGCGAACGCTTTGAGACGCCGGATCCCCGCGCCCATCAGCGCTTCGATCACCTCGAGCTGATGCACGGCGTAGTTGTCGAGCGAATGCGGGCCGACCGTCGAGACAAAGAGCGGACGCTCGGGATGCGCGGCCTTGTAGTCGATGACGTCCTGACAGTATCGCTGGGCGGAGGACGAGAAGACGGGCGTCCCGTGCGCGTCGGCGAGGGCGTACATCCGCTTCGCCGTATCGAGATCGTAGGCAAAGGTCTTGTCGACGAAGCAGGGCTTTCCCGACGCGAGGGGGATTTTCGAAACCTCCTCGTGCGTGCGCGAATCGTCTGCGGCGATCACGAGGATCGCATCGACGGAATCGACCAGTTCCTCCATGCTCCGGCACGGGATCATATCGCGCTCCCTGCACCAGTCCTCGTTCGTCACGCCGGAGGGCGCGGTCCGCATGCCGTATGCGTGGGTGACCTCCATGTCGAGCCCCGCGTCCCGGATCGCGTCGCGCAGGAATCCGGGATAGTAGTTGCAGTGCCAGTTGTCGAGATAATAGTCGGCGAACCCGATCTTCATGATCTTCACTTTCCCTCTCCCGCCGCCATGCCGTGCTCGTCCGCCTCGCGGAGCCGGAACGCGTCCGAGGTCATGCGGGAATAATAGGCGTCGGCGGCGGTGAGGGCGACCGCGAGGACAAAACGCGCCTGCTTTACGGTCTCGGGATCGTGTCCGAAGAGCGTATCGAAATTGCCGCCCGGACGAAAGAGCTCCTCCTCCGTCGTCTTCATGAGGGATGCGAGGTCGAATCGGTTCATGGCGTGCTCCTTTTCTTCTATTTGTCCCCATTGTAGCATAGAATTCCCCGGCTGTCAATCCGGAGAAGGCGGCAATCGGCAAGGATTTACAAATTTTTCTGCAAATTCTTCGGAATTTTATGCCATGTTCACAACAAGATCACAATTCTATGCTAAAATAACATTGTACTGAAGAACGGAGGCACACCCATGAACGTACTGATGCTGCTGACCCCGAAGAGCGAGGTCCGCTTTCTGAAAGACACCGCGACCGTCCGCGCCGCGCTGGAAACCATGAAGCACCACGGCTATACCGCGCTCCCGGTGGTGACGAAGGAAGGCGCATACGCGGGAAGCGTGAGCGAAGGGGATTTTCTCCGTTACATTGTGGAAAACGGCATGTCGCCGGACTGGGAGAAGACGCGGCTCCGGGATATCCTGCGCCCGGACTTCAATCCCGCGGTGACGGCGGCTGTCCCGACGGAAGAGCTGATCCGCCGGGCCGAGCGGCAGAATTTCATCCCCGTGACGGACGACCGCGGAACCTTCATCGGGATCGTCACGCGCAAGACGGTCATCGAGACCTTCTGCGAGCCCCAGATCGACCGGGAGAAGCGGATGAGAGCGTAGGATTCGTAAAAATTGAGAAAGAAAACCGCCTTTTCGCGAGGCGGTTTTCGGTGTTTATCGGTGTTCGGCAAGCCAGAGGGATGCGCGGGACTGGATCTTTTTTGCGCAGTCTTCGGGGGCGGAAACTCCGGCGGTCATGGCGGTCAGCTCTTCATTTACGATATCAAGAATCTCTCTCGGAACCGTGCCGATATAGGCAGAGCCTGCGTTGTCCAACAGATCCCGATATGCATTCAAATCGTCCTTGCTGACTGAGACGGTGACGTGCGGTTGTTTTGCGTAGCTCGACGGCAAATCTCCGAAAAGAGCGCCTCCGTTATAGAAGAAATGCGCCTGAGATCCAATACTGTTCTTCTCCTTAGTCTCAAAGGAAGACTTCAGGGACGGAATCGACGGATTCCTGTGCTGATTCTCCCCGCCGAGTATGGCCTTAATAAGCGTCCATGCCGCGTCGGGATTTTCACAGGTATTGAGAATGATCATCGGCAGTTCCGGGGTCACATTCATTCCGGAACCGGGAATCTCGGGTGTCGCCGTCGGATAACCGATAAGCGTCACATCTTTTGTGCCAAACTTCATCTCGAGTCCTACATAGTCATGCAGGCTTCTGAGCGCCATCGGACAGAGGAAAACCTTTCCCGTGTGGAACGGCTCAATCATACCGCTTCCGTCATTCGTTTCCGCGGCTGTTCGATACGCGGCGTACACAGAAGATTTTCGCTTCGCCTCTTCATCGTCTTTCGGAAGAGTGGAAAGATAACGCACAAAGCGCAGGAACTCCGGCCCGTCGAAGGAACAGACTCCCGCTTCAAGATCGATAAACTCTGCAAGTCCGTTTTCCCCAAGCAGCGAGAACATGCCATACACCTGATTGATTCCCATTATCGGCTGGACATCTGCAGGAAGTTCTTCGATCCGGTCAAGCATATTTCCGATCGTCCAGCCCGATTTTCCGGCGAACGGTCCGAGAAGGTTGTCAGGAGCTATCAGCGCAGATGCCGTGAACGCCGTAGGAATTCCCCAGACCTTCCCCCTGTATGTACAGGAACGGATTGCAGCCGCAAGGACTGTATCGAAATTCACTTCCGGATCGGCTTCAAGATAGGGTGTCAGATCGCGGAACATCCCATGTTCCACTACTGTGCGTTCCACAACCGTGCCGATATACGCTGTCCAAGGATTACCGAGAAGAATATCCGGTTTGATCGTTCCGGTCACGAGGTCTCTTGTGAGCGCGTCCGCGGCTTCCGTCCCCCATTCTCCGGCATAATCCGTCAGACTGACTTGAATATCCTTGTGTGAGGAATTGAAATCCGCCATCTGCATCCGCCAGAATTGGCCTTCACCGGTATCGGTTCCCTCCGGCAGCGCAACGACCACTTCGAGCGACACAGCTTCAATGGGTTCATCTCCGTCCGAACGATGGTAAAGATAAAGGGAATACCCCTCCGCGCCGCTTTTTGCGAGCAATACCCGTTCTGTGTCGATCGCCGCAACCAATCGGGAGGTCACAGTCGTCAGCCCGGAAGCAGGGTAGTCGGCAAGAAGCGATTCGCCTTCTTTTGAGAGCGAGGAAATACCATACTCCCCGTCGCACAGGAGCGTGCCGTTCGCCCAGATAAGCGATCCCACGCCGCGAGGGGTGGAAATACGATCTGTAAACACGCCGCCCGCCTCAATACATTCGGCATACATATCGCCGTCCGAAACAAGCATCCATGCTCTGCCGTCATCCGCCGCGGATACAGAATGAACGTATCCGTTCACCTGCGCGTTCCAGTTTCGGCTAAAATCGCTGTTCAGCATGAGGATCTCATGTCCCGCCGCAGCCCAGTAATTTCCATTCATATCCACATCCAAGGCAACGAACTGCTGATCCTGAGGCGAAAGAAGCACGGTCAAATCTCCGCTCGTCTGTTCTCCGGAGGCTGTCCGGGTAAATATCACCGATTTGTTGTCCTCATCAGCGAGGAAGAGAGAAAAGCCGTCCTTTGTGATTCTTCCGCTGAATACAACGGCACCATCCGGCACTTCAAGCGTTTCTGTGGCAGTGATATGCCCATCCGAATCGAAGGCAACAAGCGAATACCTCCATGAACGGTTAACCTCCCCGTCCTCGGCTTCCACTTCATTCATCTCCGAGGCAAGGCAAATGATACAATCCGGGTCCGCAAAGGGACGAACAGAGGATTCGAGACTCATTCCGTCCGGAAGTTCATATTTCGAACCGCGGTAAATCTCCCCCGCCGCTGCCCTGTTCTTCTGCGGAACCGTGAGTCCCGTTCCCGGCGCAGGAGATTCTTTCTTTGAGCATCCCGGAAAGGCAAGCAATGCGCAGAGAATCATTGCGGCAAGGTTCCTGATCCTTTTCATGCGAACCTCTCTATCCCTTGTAATTTGAGAATATTATAGCATTCAATAATGATCGATTGTTCTTCGTGCAGAGAACAAAATGTAACGTTTCAGTAAACGATAAAACCCGTCGGAAATCCGACGGGTTTGGTGCTGTTTTACGTTTTTGCCGGGCATTACGCCTGCTTTTCTCCGGTGAGGAGGACGGCGGCGTAGGGCGGGAGGGTGACGCGGAGCTTGTCTCCGATGACCTCCACCTCGCAGCCGTCCGTGCTCGCGGCGTAGGAGATCTCATATCCCTCGGCGAAATCGACCGTCAGGACGCGGGGCGTGCGGTCTCCCTCGAACGACGCGTCCGTCACGTCGGCGAGGAACAGCGCGCGTCCTTCGCCTTTCCGGGCCGTCATCTCTCCCGCGAGGAACAGGCCGTCCCCCTCCGGTTTCACGTCGGTGAAGAGCGGATCGGAATAGGACGCCGCGATCTCCACCCCGGAGTTCTCCGCGGCCTCGTCCGGCTTGCCGAGGAAGACGGTGCGGACGTTTCTGTGCGCCATGTACTCCCCTTCGAGGCGGCGGACTTCTGCGTTGACCGTTTTCAGCTTTTCGTACTGCTCGGTCTTGTTCCCCGCCTTGTCGAGGACCTCGTTGTGCCACCATCCGGCGGTCCAGCAGGCCCAGTTGAGCGACACGGCGCCGAACGCGAGGCAGGAGAACGCCTGATGGCGGAGCATGTCCTCGGAGAGCCATTTCTCCGGCTTGCTCGAGTTGACCTGAATCACCATCCAGAAGTCCCGCCCGTCCGCACGGCACGCGTTCGCCGCGATGCGGAGGTTGTCGTAGAGATTCTTCGTCCCCGCCGCAAATTCGTAGTTGTCGAGGCAGAGATAGTCGGTCTTGACGTGCTCGATATAGCGGTCGATGTACTCCTGATACGTCGCCGTTCCGAGCTGGGAGCGGACCTCGGAGGAGGAGTTCTCGGCGACCGACGCGTAATTCGGGTAGAGATTGAGATAGACGAGCTTGCCCGGGAAGAGCTCCTCGGCGAGCGCGATCAGACGTCCGTAGTGCGGGAGATCGAGCGCGCTCGGCTCGTCTCCGGCGTCGATGCCCCAGATCGCCGGATGATCGGCAAACTTCGCCGCGGCCTCACGGATCTTATCGAGCGGGATCGAAGTCTCCATTTTTCCGGCGTTGTCCCCGTCGCCTCCCCCACCATCCGGGGAGAATGCCCGTCGCCACCACGCCGATGCCGTACTTGGCGCAGTTGTCGAGCAGCTCGGGATCCGCGGGCGCGGCGGTCAGAAAGTCGATGCCGCATTCCTTCATCTGCCGGACGTGCTCAGAGTCGCGGGCATAGGTGTCGATGCAGTACGTGCCGATGTTCAGACGCGAGCGATCGAATCGGGTCTCTCTTTTTTCCATGATGTCCTCCTTTGGAAGTGTTTCGTTGTTATGCGGATTTCAGACGAGGATGCCCCGTCCGTCGTAGTCGTGCGTTCTTTCGGTGGTCCCGGTCGCTGCCCACTCGCAGGAGCGGACGAAGATCTGCCGGAGCGCCCTCGGTGCGAACGAGCGCATGGTGTTCTCCCCCATGCCGTGCATCGTGTAGAAGGGCCAGACGTGCCCGAGCACCTGATTGACCGTCCGCCCGCGTCCGTACTGTCCCACGAGGACCACGGGCTCGTCGTTCCCCGTTCCGGGCTGCCCGTGGCGGGAGATCACGTTTTTGTCGGAGTACGCCGTGGCGAGCGCGTGCGCGGGGACTCCCCAGACGTTCATCATCCCGCAGAAGAGCTCGTCGCGCGTATCGAAATCGCCGAGGCCCGCGGTGATCGGATGCTCGCGGTCGCGGATCGTGACGTGACAGTCGCCGTAGTCCCCGTGGGAGGTCGGCTCGCGCCACATCATCATCGCCATCTTCTCGATCTCCGGGAACGGCTTCATCCCGACCTCCGCCCAGTAGCAAGGATGGTCCCCGTGCAGAAAGACGAATCCGACGCCGCCCGCCACCGCGTCCGTGAGGATCTTCTGCTCCTCGGGCGTGTTGAAGCGGTAGTTGCCGCAGTTGAAGACGATCACGTCCGCGCCGTCGATCATCCCGCGGCGGAAATACTCGTCGAAGGTCACGTCCGAGATCGGCTCGGGGGAGAACGGGGTCGTCTTCGTATCGCAGACGTAAGTCAGCTCGAACCCGCCCGCCTCGCGCAGAAGGACGCGCAGATTCGCGGCGACCCGGTGGACGTCGTGTCCGCCCCGGTGAACGTCGCCGATGAGATAGTGCAGTCGTACAGGTGCCATGTTATCCTCCGTTCTGCGGTCTGATTCTCTGGATTTCCGTCGTATCGCCGTCGGTTGCGGCGAGCCATGCGCCCCACCGGAACGCGGGCAGGACGCCGAGCGTCATCCCGGCCCAATTCCCGAAATAGTCGTTCTCCTCCTCGTGTCCGCAGAGGATCGCCGAAACATCCCGGCTCTCCGCGGCGGCGCAGGCGATCCCGCCGTTCACCGTCTGGCACTTCGAGTCCTCGCACAGGATCCCGTCGAAGCGGCACGCGGCCTGATTGAGCGGGATCTGCGCATGCTCGGGCGTCGGGGTGTGGAAGACAAAGAGCTCGCGGAGAGTGCGCCCCGCTTCCCTGCACCGCCGGTCGTGATCCGAATCGAACCACGCCGTCTGGCAAAAGCGCACGCCGTCCATGTAGTAGCGCGAATAGAGCGGATACGGCAGGCGCGAGCGTCCGGGGGATCCGTATTCGCGCTCGTAGGCCGTCGTCTCCCGGTGCGTGTCGAAGAGCCGGAGGAGGAAGCGGACCTCGCCCTCTTCGATCATCGGGATCACCGCGTTCGTGACGCCGTCGATCCCCTCCGCCCGCTCGCCCGTCACGCAGCCCCCGACGGACGCATAGATCCCGTCGAGCGCCCGGGGTTCGATCCCCGTTTTCCGCTCGCCCTCGCCGAAGGTATAGGTCCACGGGATCCCGCGGCGGAGAACGGGCGACAGAAAGGATTCGAGAAGAGCGGCTCCGTCGTTCGTCGGCCCAGCAAGCGTGTCGCCGTTGAGGATCACGAGATCGGGCCGGGAGGACTCAAGCATCGCCGCCAGCCGACCGGACACCTCGGAGACCGTCTCCGGCGTGAGCCGCGCGGAGTGCAGAAGCAGGATGCGGCAGAGCTTGTTGAAGTGCACCTCAGTCATCGTGGCCCTCCCGGAAAAGGAAATCCGCCGCGCCGGGGCAGTTTTTGAGATACATGTGCTCCGACGCAAAATCCCGGACGTCCGCCTCGCGGAAGGTGAGAAGCCGCCCGCCGCGCAGATTGTCCGAGCCGTAGACGTCGTAGCCGAGGGAGCCGTCTTCCGAGAGCTCGATCCCCATGTACCGCCCGGCGAAGGTGTTGATGTGATCGTGTCCGGCGACGACGGCGAGGATGTCCCCGCGCTCATAGGCCGCCGCGAACAGCCCCGGATTCATCGACGGGATCCCGCAGGACTCCTCGATCTCGCCCGTCAGCCCTGTGAGCGAGGGATTTGTCGCGACAAGGCGGTGCTCCTCGAGCGGGATGTGCATGAGCATCACGCCGGGGATCCGCTCGCCATACATCTCTTCGATCCGGCGGTCGGTCTCCCAGAACCAGCGCGCCTGTCGATGATAGACGCCGCCTCCCCGGTCGAAGCCGTCGGTCCGGGAGCGGAATTCATGCGGCTCCGGGATGCCGAACTGCTCCGCCCACGCGCCCGTGCTCGTGTGGGAATCGAAGAACCAGAGGAGAAGCCGCGGGATCTCGCCTCCGTCCGACGGATAAACGGGCAGCAGATACGTTCCATACCCGGGCAGTTCCCGGGGTCCGCGGACGGAGAGACAGTGCGAATGCCGCGCGAAGACCTCTATCGGAAGTCCGGCCTCGCGGTCGTGATTCCCCGGGACGTGGCACCACGGGATCTCCCGCGCCTCCATCGGTCCGGCGATCGCGTCGGCATAGCGGCAGAGGCGGTCCGGGGAATCGAGCGCGCCGTCGTGCGTCAGGTCGCCGAGGATCGCGAAGAGATGGGGCCGCGCCTCGTCAAGCAGCGCCTCTTCCGCACGGATCAGCCGCTCGTCCCAGTCCCTCTCCGCCGGCGCGTGATAATCCGACACGCACAGAAGCCGGAATTCGCCGTTCCCGTCAAATGTGAGGCGAATCCTGGATTTTTCAAACAATTCCATAACTGCAAATCGAATCTTACGGATTCCTGAGCTCTTACGTGTTCAGATCCCGGATATAATACTTGTCCCCGCCCTCGAAGAAATCGGGGTTCCGCATGCAGGCCTCGCCGACGAGATCCCACAGGCGCACCTGCCGCGTCTCCATCGAGCCATCGTCCCGGATATCGATGATCCGTCCGCCCCGCATGTCATCGTGCGCGCTCATGTCGTACCCGACGCAGCCGTCGTAGGCCATGGTGATCCCGCAGTACTCGCCCTGAAAATCGCAGAGGTGCTCGTGCCCTGCGAAAATCCCCCGCACGTCGCCGCGCTCGAGGCACGCGAAGAACAGCCCGCAGTTCATCTCCGAACAGGCAACGCCTTCGCGCTTCCGTCCGATGAAGCCGACGTCCTCCGGATTGCGGTAGAGGAGGCAAAATTCGAGCAGGGGAACGTGCAGAAACATCAGCGCGGGGATCTTGTGCCTGTTCGCCGCCTCCGCGGATTTTGAGTGATTGTAGTACCACATCACCTGATCGAACATCGGCGTCGCCTGCGGGTGTCCGTCGCTGAAATGCTTCGGGAGTACGAACCGCGTATCCGCCGGAAGTCCGAATTTCGAGACGTAATCCCGCACCTCGGCGTGGGAGTCGAGCGCGTAGAGCGAATAGCGGACCTCGTCGCCGTCCTTCGCGTAGACCGGGAGGCAGTAGTTCCCCACCCCGGAGAGCTCCGCGGGTCCGGAATCCGAGAGGCAGAGCGGAAAGGCCTCATACACGGGCTCCTGCTCCTCCTTCGTCATCGGCTGTTCCGCGTCGTGGTTGCCAAAGATGTGCGCCCACGGGATCCCGCGGCGGTTCATCGGCTCCGTCACGTCCGCGAGGTAGCTGTGCAGGAGCTCGGGCGTGATCCCGACGAGCTGGTCTCCGCCGAGCATCACGAAATCCGGCTTCGCGTGATCCACGAGCAGATCGATGGCCCAGGTCAGCTTCGGGTTGTAGTCCGGCTTCCCGTGAAAGTCGGAGATCATCAGAATGCGGAAGCCGCCGTCCTCTCGGAACCGGAGCACGGGCTTCCCTCTTTCGTCGTGCGTTTTCATTTCTCGCTGTCCCCCGCGTGACCGAGAATGTCCGCGATCTTGACCGTCCTCGTCGTGAAGGCCGCCGGATCGGACGCATGGAAATCGATCACCCGCCCGCCGCGCAGCTCGTTGATCTGGCAGGCGTGATAGCTGAGCGAGGCGTCGTAAGCCATGCGGATCCCCATATACTCGACTTCAAAATCGTTCTCGTGATCGTGCCCGAAGAAGATCCCCCGCACGTCGCCGCGCTCGAGGCACGCCCGGAACAGCCCGGAATTGAGCGAGGTGCACGCGACGTCCTCCCACTGGATCCCGCGGAGCTTCACATCGCGCCGGTGCTTCGACGCCTCGTGCATCTCCGGCAGGGGGATGTGCGTGAAGAGGACGGCGGGGATCTTTCTCCCCTGCTCCGTTTCGATCGCGCGGGAGGTCGTATAGTACCAGAGGACCTGATCGACGTTTACGGTGTCGTAGTCCCCGCGGTCGCCGACGTCGGAGGGGAGAACTTTCCGCTTCGGATCAACGCCCCATCGCTCGGCCCACTCGCGCATCCCGGAATGGGAATCGAGGGCGAAGAGATTGAGAAGCAGCTTTTCTCCGTCTGCGGAATAGACCGGAAGCACGTAATTCCCGACACCCGAGATCTCCTCCGGTCCCGCCGTCGAGACGCAGTGCGGATAGGATTCGTACACCGTCTCCGCCTCCCCGTTCGGGAGGCCGTAATTGTCGTCGTGATTGCCGAAGACGTGGCACCACGGGATCCCCCGCTCCTCCATCGGGGCGGTGAGACCGTCGAGCATCTCGCGCAGTTCTGGGACGTTCGAGATGTGGATGACGCCCGGACCTGCGGTATCCCCGCCGAAGACGACGAGATCGGGGTCCTCGGCCTCAATCAGGCCATCCAGCGCGGCGACGGTCTTTGTTTTGTTGTACCCGACGCCGCCGTGGATATCCGAGACCATGAGCACGCGGAAGGAACCGTCTTCGCGGAACCGGAGCGGGATTTTCGTCTGTGGGATCGCCGTTTTCATCATAGAACGCCCTCGTCTGTACATCTCTTGTTTTGTTCATTATAACCAATTTCCGGGCGATAGTCAAGATGAAATCGTGAAAACGTGCGATTCCGCATACAAAAACAGCCGCGCAGCTGCATGGAGGGACAGCCGCGCGGCCGTTATGATTCTGAAATCCGATCAGGGATTCAGACGGGGGTTATCCGCTGTATATTCTTTCTCTGAACGGCGTTATTCTTCGATGAGATCGTTCACCGCGCCGGCGAGAAGGATCGTCCCATCCTCTGCGGTGATGAGAACGGCAAAGGGGCGGTCGACGATCAAGGAGGCGTCGGGGGTGCCCTTCTTCGGCTCCTCGCGCGGCGAGCGGTAGTAGATCTTGTACGCGCCGGTCTTGACTCCGGTCTCGTTCACCATCAGCCGGATCGGCTGGAGCATATGCGTGACGGCGTATTTCTTTTCCGCCGTGTCGTCCTCCTGTCCATCGCGGATCTCGCGAAGCTGCTTTTCCAGGCGTTCCTTCTCGGATTTGAGGATGTCGGAAAGCGATTCGAGGACCTTCCGGATCCCTTCCTCGTCCTCGGGTCTCGACGCGCCGGCCTCGGCGACCGCTTTGAAATAGTCCTCCGTCCGGCTGATGATGTCCTCAGCGCGCATCTGCATGCTGTCGAGCCGCTTCTGCTCGGAGATCAGGACGTTCTCGTCCGCATCGGACGTCGATTCCGTGCCGAAGAACGGGGAGAGATTCGCTTCCCCGGGTATGAAGACCTTCGACGCGCCGAGATCGGTGAAGAGATCCTTCAGATTGATCTCCGACGCGACGCTGAAGCACGGGACCGCGGCGGTCGTCTGTTCTCCGGCATCCCTGTTTTCGGCGGCGGAGAGGAGCGCACCGGACGCGATGAGGCTCTCGGGGGTTGTCCCGTCGTCCGGAAGCGCGAGCCAGAGATCCCCGCCCACGAGCAGTGGGATGCGCACGGCGGTGAAGCCCTCGCCGATCACGGTATAGGCCTTCGGCGCGACGACGTATCGCGTTTCGCATGCGCCGGAGAGGCCGTGGAAGGTCGATTTGCGGATCTTTGCCGTATCGGCGGGATCGAGCCATGCGGAGCGGATAAAGAGGAACCGGTCGAGCTCGATGCGGTCCTCGGGGCCGTATTCCCGCACGATGGATTCATTGCCGAACCCGAACGTGGATTTTCCGCCCGAGGCGCCGATGCGCCCGCCCACTCCGCTGACGAAGCGGATAAAGCCGAAGGGGAATGGCTCTCCTCTGTTCAATCGGTTATACATTGGATCGATTTTTTCCGCTCCCTGAGACACGACGTTGTCCGGAAAATAGAAGTGATAACGCAGATCTCCCTCCGTTCTGAGGACGGTGACCGCGTCCCCGCGATTGATCGTCCGGTTTGTCTCCAGCATCCGGTTCTCGAAGTCCGTGAGATCGCTCTCCCCGGCGACCTCGAGAAGCTCGGCGCGGGTGGCTCCGGCCGTCATGTCCGCGAGGGAGACGAGGCTGAGCTCGGCGTTGTAGGGCGAATAGAAGAGGTTCGCGCCGTTCGATCCGGCAAAGAGCGCTCCCGCGGTCCGTGCGGCGAATCCGGTGTCCCCTCCGACGTCCGCGATGACCTCGTCGGTCTCCTCCCGCCAGGCGAGATAGTCCTCGACGGTGAATTCCTCGAGGCGCGGATAGACCGGACCGGCGAGATAGGGCTCGGCGACGTAGGTAGCGTAGGTCACGACGGTCCGGTGCTTCCATCCGTAGAGGATGCCGCCCGCCGCGATGACGACCGCCGCCGCGAGGGAGCCCCACCGACGCGCGAATTCGCGGAAGCGTCTCTTCGGTGCGGTATGACGCGCGGCGTCCGCTTCGGCGAGGAGTCCGTCGTCGATCTCTCCGATCGCCTGATAAAGTTTTTCTGGTTTCACAGGTCAAATCCCTCCTGTTCAAGATGGTTTTTCAGGGCGGTCCGCGCGCGGGCCAGGGCGCTCCGCACTTTCGCCGCGGTGCAGTCATGGCGGCGGGCGATGGTCTTCACCTCGTCGCCGTAGAAGTACCGTTCGAGGAAGAGGCTCCGGATCTCCGGGGACTGTGCGCGGAGCCAGTCGTTGATCGCGCACCGCAGGCGTTCGTTCTCCGCCGCGTCCTCGACGTTCTCCGCGCCCGTGACGATCTCCCCGAGCTCATCGAGCGCTTCGGTCATGCGCGGAGGTATTCGCTTCTGCGCAGAGAGGGCCCGCAGTCGGTCGAGCGCGGAATTCCGGACGAGGCGCGCGAGAAAGAGGCGCAGGAAATCGGGGCGTTTCGGCGGGATCGCGTTCCACGCGGACAGATACGCGTCGCTCACGCATTCCTCGGCGTCCTCTTCGCTCGGCAGAAGATTCCGCGCGACGGTCATGAGATACGCTCCGTACCGCGCGGCGCAGTCGGCGATGGCCCGCTCGTCGCGGTTCCAGAAGAGGTCCATGATCCGGCGGTTCTCCCGTGTCTCGGCGTCCTCCCTCTCCTCGTCGGCTGGCAGCGCCGGGGCGGTTGGGTTTCCATGCATGGGTTGCTTCTCCTTTCATGAAGATTGAGACGTCTCTGCCCATATAGACGTAAAAAATCGCGGAATGTCTCGCGGTTTCAGATATTTTTTTAAAATATTTTTTGTGTATGTCCGGATACGCAAAAGACCGCCGGGGATGGCGGTCTCGGGGATTCACTTCCAGTCGTAGATCGAGCCGTGGTCGAAGTGGAAGAACAGGAGCTCGATGAGCGCGGGATGATAGGGGATGAAGGTTCGGGCACGGATCATCGCAAGGATCTCCTCGCGGGTCGCCCACCGCGCCTCGGCGACCTCGGATTCCTGGAGGACGAGGTCACAGGCGGGGACGTCCGATTTCGCGATGTAGTAGTCGTCGAAGCCGTCGCCGAAGTTCACGGTAAATACCGCCCGTCCGTTTCCGAGCGCGTCGAGATCGAGGCCGACCTCCTCGCAGACCTCGCGCCGGATCGCCGTCGGACTGTCCTCGCCCGCCTGAGCCGATCCGCCGCAGGTGATGTCCCAGAGTCCCGGGAAGACCTCCTTCCACGGCTGACGCTTCTGGATGAGCATCTCTCCCTTCGAATTGAAGACCGCCGCGTGCACAACGACGTGATAGCGGCCCTTCGGGATCGGATCCCCGCCGCGCACGGCAAGCTCTCCGGTCCGCGTCCGGTTCTGATCGTATAAATCCCAGTATTCCATCGTTTGAAACTTCCCTTTTATCCGTGTATGTAGTCTTCCTGTTTCAGTTTATGCAGCTTGATCCCGTAGACGATCGAATGCGCGATCGTCGTGACGAACCAAGAGATCGGGTAGGAGATATAGAGCATGAAGAGCGTGTGATGCGCGGCGAAGACCGTGGCGATCCACACGATGCGCAGGAGGCACGAGCCGATGAGCGCGTTGATCATCGGGATGAGCGAGAGCCCCATGCCGCGCTGACCGCCGACCATGACCTCCATCATCCCGCAGAGGAAGTACGGCAGGACGATATAGAGCATCCGGATCTTGCCGAAGGCGATGGCGTCCGGCGCTTCAGGCAGGTAGATCGCGAGAAGCGGTTCCGCGAGCAGATAGCTGACGATGCCGAACGCGAGGCCGATCACCGTGACGATGACGAGGCAGCGGAAGACGACCTTGTTGATCCGATCGAGCCGCCGCGCGCCGACATTCTGTCCGACGAAGGTCAGGGAGGCGTGATAGACGGAGTTCATCGCGATGTAGGTGAAGCCCTCGATGCTCGCCGCCGCGCCGTTGCCCGCCATGACCAGCGCGCCGAAGGAGTTGACGGAGGACTGGATGATGACGTTCGAGATCGAGAAGACCGTCCCCTGGAATCCGGCGGGGAGGCCGACCGTGACGATCTTCTTGAGCTTGTCGGGGTGGATCTTCAGCTTTTTCCACTCGAAGCGGATGCAGTCCCGGCTCCGCATCATGTAGACGATGACGAAGACGGCGGAAAGGATCTGCGAGATGACGGTGGCCCACGCGACGCCCGCCACGCCCATGTGGAAGACGATGACGAAGATCATGTTGAGGATCACGTTCGCGAGGCCGGAGATCGAGAGGAAGTAGAGCGGACGGCGCGTATCCCCGACGGAGCGGAGCACGGACGCGCCGAAGTTGTAGGCCATGTTCGCGGTCGTACCGACGAAATAGATCCGGAGATACTCGGTCGAGAGCGGAAGAACGGCGGGGTCCGATTGCATCCAGATGAGGAACTGGCGGGAGAAGATCATCCCGACTGCGGAGACGAACACGCCGCCGATGAAGCTCACGAGGTAGGACGTGTGCACCGTGCGGGAGACGCCTTCGTAATCCTTCGCGCCGTAATCGTGAGCGACGGCGACGGACGTGCCGACCGACAGACCCATGAAAAGGTTGACGAGCAGATTGATGAGCGAGCCCACGGAGGTGACGGCGGCGAGGGCGTTCGTGCTCTCCCAGCGTCCGACGACGATGCTGTCCGCGGCATTGTAGAGGAGCTGCAGGATGCCCGTCGCCATGAGCGGAAGGATGAAGCGGACGATCTGCGGGGTGAGAGGCCCTTCGGTGAGGGCTTCCTTATTCTGATTCATGTGGGGATAACCTTTCTGTCTTGGTTTCCGGCGATGCGCATATTCAACCGGATACCATTATACGCCACCCTCACCCGGATTGCAAGAGGCGCAGGAAAATTTTGCGCGGGCATTGCATTTTTCGTCGGAATGCATTATAATACAGGATAAGAAGAAGCAATTCCGCGCGAAGGAGGCGATTGCCGATGCAGTACCGATACGCGGACCGGGAGGACTACTCCTGCTACGCGAGCGGGAATGTTCTCAAGCACTTCACGGGCATGCCCTGCTTTCCCGTGCGGCTGACGATCGAGCTCTTCGGACGCGCGCGGGCCTTCGTCGGACGGGAACGGATGCGCGTGTACGATCCCTGCTGCGGGAGCGGGTTCAGCCTCGCAGTGATGGGACTCGCCGTGCAGCGGGAGATCGAATCGCTTTATGCGTCCGACGTCGATCCGGAATGTGTGGAAGCCGCGCGGTGCAACACAGCCCTGCTCTCGCGGGAGGGACTGAACGCGGCTCGACTGCGCCTGATCGAACGGGGCGCGCCGCCGGAGAGAATCGCGCAGTACGACGAGGCGGCGGAGCGGATCCTGCCCGCCCTGGATGAAGTGCCGCCGCGGGTGAACGTCTTCCGTCACGACATCCTCGCGGGACCGCCCGAGCTGCCGGAACAGGCCGACTTTGTCTTCGCCGATCTCCCCTACGGGATCATGACGGAGTGGCAGTCCGAGGGCGGTGTGGATGCTCCCCTCGAACGCTTTCTCGGGAACATCGCCCCGGTCCTCGCGCCGAAGGGTGTCCTCGCCGTCGCCGGACGGAAGGATCTGCGCCCGCGATCCGAACGTTTCCGCAAGCTCGAACGCATCAGCGCGGGACACCGCCTCGTGTGGCTGCTCGTCCCGGCGGAGTGAATCAAGCTGTTTTTACAATCCAACATACTATTATTCCCGAAAGGAGTCAGACCCATGAAACGAACGCTCACTCTTCTGCTCGCCGCCCTGCTCCTCTTTGCCTCCTGCGCAAACGGTTCGGGAGATCCGGCAGACGGCGATACCGCGAACACTACCGCGGAACCCTCCGCAGAGGCGGAAACCGTCGCCGAGACCGAGGAACCCGTGCTTGCCCCGCCCGATCTCCCCGCCGATCTGAAATTTGACGGCGCGACCTTCACCTTCGGCGTCGTCGACAACCCGAACGCGAAAAACGCCATCGTCATGGAAGAGCTCACCGGAGAGGTGCTGAACGACGCGCAGTACGACGCGATCAATCAGGTGAACGAGACCCTCGGCGTGACGGTCGAACAGTATGTGATGACCACGGGCTATCCGGCGCTCAATTCCCTCACTCCGATCATCGCCGCCGGGGACGATGCGATCCAGGTGGCAAACGTCTTCTGCGTCGACGCGACCGGGCTTCTCTCAGGCGGCTATGTGCTCGGCTACGAGAATATCCCGTACATCGACCTCGAGAAGCCGTGGTGGGACCATGGCGCGAACGAGTCCCTGACGCTCGCGGGGATCCGGTACGCGGCGATCGGCGATCTGTCGATCTCGACGCACGATCTGACCTACGTCATGCTCTTCTCGACCGCGCTTGTCGATCAGAACAACCTCGAGAATCCGTATTCCCTCGTCTTTGAGGGCAACTGGACCATGGACAAGATGAAAGCCATGTGCGAAACGGTCCTGCTCGACGCCAACGGCAACGGCGAGCGCGACCGGGAGGATGTGTTCGGCTATCTCTCCGCACGAAAGATGGTCCTGCCGTCCTTCTGGATCGGCGCGGGCGTGAAGTCCATGGAATTCGACGAGAACGGCACGCCCACCCTCACGATGGCGGACGAGAAGTTTGAATCCGTCTTCCAGAAGATTTTCGCGATGACCTACGACAACAACGCGTGGTTCCTCGTTTCGGAAGACCTCGACGTCCCGACCGAAAACCGCACGATGTTCTCCGCCAACCAGAGCCTGTTCCTCGACTGCTCCCTGTTCTATGTGGCGGCGCTGCGCGAGATGGAATCCGATTTCGGCATCATCCCCTATCCGAAGTACGACGAGAACCAGCAGAACTACTGCGCGCGGATCAGCTACTACATGCCGCCGATGATCCCGAAAACGAATCAGAACCTTGAACTCGTCGGCGCGGTCCTCGAAGAGGCGAACTACCAGGCGAAGAAGCTCATCACGCCGGCGTACTACGATATCTCCCTCAAGGGCAAGTACGCGCGCGACAAGGAAAGCATCGCGATGCTCGATCTGATCTTCAACTCCCGCGTCATCGACCTCGGCGACACGCTCTTCTGCGCGCAGGTCCGCGACGGGTTCGTGTCTTCGATGTTCTCCTCGAACAACCGCGACCTTGCCTCAACAGTCGCGAAAAACGTCAAGGTCATCAACAAGCAGATCGAAAAGATGGTCGCCGCGATTCAGGGCAACTGAATCATACGACCGTAAATCTCACCGGAGGAGGCGCCCCAGACAGGCGTCTCCTCTATTTTTGCGGAAATCTGCTGATCTCTTGACAAACGGGATGATCGGTGGTATAATGTTTGTTACATAACAAATGTTATTATAAAGGAGATGAGAGCACATGCCGCCGAAAGCCAGAATCACAAAGGACATGGTCGCAGACGCGGCGATGGAGGTCATACGGGAGAAAGGATACGAGAATCTCAACGCGCGCGCCGTCGCGGAGAAGCTTTCCTGCTCGACGCAGCCGGTTCTGTACAGCTTCGCCACGATGGAGGAGCTCAAAAGAGCGGCCTATGCCCGCGCGGACGGATTCCACACGGCGTATCTTCTGAACACGCCGCCGGAATGCGATCCGGTCCTCGGGATCGGGCTCAACTACATCCGCTTCGCCGTCGAGGAGCCCCGGCTGTTCCGGTTCCTGTTCCAGTCCGGGTACGTGACGGAGAACAATCTCGGGGAGATGATCGACTCTGAAGAGCTCCTCCCCATCCTCTCCGTCATGCGGGAGGGGCTGGGGATGAGCCTTGAGAAGACGAAAGAAGTATTCCTGATCACCGCGCTCTGCACGCACGGATACGCGAGCCTGATCGCGAACAACAGTCTGGAATTTGACGAAGAAGAGGCAGCGCGCCATCTCGAAACTGCGTTCAGAGGCGCGGCAGCCGTCATCGGAAAGAAGGAGACAGTATGAAAAAATTCGTTCAAAAGCATGAAATCCTCTGCGCGGTCCTCTGGATCGTTCTCTACTGCGGTCTTATGGTTCCCCTGCGCAATCTCGGAGACGACAGCCCCTTCATGATGCTCGGTCTGATCGGGATCTGTGCCGCGATGCTCGTCTATGTCCTCGTTCTGGGGCGCGGCGAATACTACGGTCTCGCGGGCTGGGCGAAAGATAATCGCGCGATGCTGTGGTTCCTCCCGCTCTGGATCGTCGCGAGCGCCAATCTCTGGGCCGGCGTCACCCCGCACTATCCGCTGCCCGGGCTGATTTATGCAGTCGTCTCCATGGCGCTTGTCGGATTCGCGGAGGAGCTGATCTTCCGGGGCTTCCTGTTCAAGGCGATGCTGAAGGACGGGGATGTCAGGACTGCCGTGATCGTCTCCTCCGTCACCTTCGGGATCGGACACATCGGCAATCTGCTGACCGGACACGCGCTTTTCGAAACGCTTATGCAGATGCTCTTCGCCATTGCGTACGGCTTCCTCGTCACGATGGCATTTTACAAGGGCGGGAGCCTTTTCCCCTGCATCCTCTCCCACAGCCTGACCGACGTATTCTCGAAGCTCTCCACGGAGAATGCCCCGAAGTTCCTGAATTGGATCGCCCATGCCGTCTTCGTCGTCTTGGCGATCGTGTACTGCCTTTATCTCGCCCGCCGCGTCGAGACGCCAAAGATCAACCGGACGTCCGCAGATTCGGTATAAACCGCGGTTTCCGTCAACCTCCCCAAATCCGCCCGTGTTTTTTCGTCATTCCTTTCGCTTGCGGAATCGGTGATTTCGTGCTATAATAAAATCTGTAAACACGACATCATTTGCAAAGGGCGCGGACCGGATCGTCCTCACCGCCCGGAAAGGATCTGACCATGAGGAAACACCGGATCACCGCCGCCCTGCTCGCCGCCCTGATGCTCACCCCGCTCCTCGCCTCCTGCGCCGAGGACAAGACCGAGACGCCCGCTCCCGCATCCGATCCCACCGCTCCCGCCGCGGAAGTCATCCCCGAGGAGGCGGAGGCGGAGGAGGAGGCCTACGCGCCCGACGATCTCGGGGAGGCGGATTTCGGCGGCGCGTCCTACGTCATCGCCGGACTCTCGAACCGCACCACGACCGCCGTCACCGCCTCGGAGGTCAACGGCGAGGTCATCAACGACGCGCAGTACAACGCCGCCCGCACGGTCGAGGACCGCTTCAACGTCGCGATCTCCTATGAGGACCTCGCGAACGACGACAACGCGATGACGACCGCGATCAAGGGCATCGTCAACAGCGGCGAGGAAAAATACGCGGTCACCTTCGGCGTCGATACACAGCAGATCAGCCTCGCCCTCTCCGGACACTTCCACAACCTGAAAGCGGTCCCGGAATTCAATTTCAATCAGCCGTGGTGGATCGCCTCGACCGACACGATCGGCGTCGGGCAGAAGTCCTACGTCGCGTCGTCCTATCTCTCGTACTACTGCCTGTATTACATGCGCGTGTTCTGCATCAACAAGGACATCGCGGCGGATCTCGGGATCGAGGTGCCGTATCAAAAGGTCTACGAGGGAACCTGGTACCTCGACGATCTGGTCGCGATGACCGAGCTCGGCACGGCGGACCTCGACGGCGACGGAAAGATGGGACCGAACGACCGCTATGGGCTATCCTACGAGGTTTTCTACACGCTCCAGAACTCCCTCGGCATCGAGGTGGTCTCGAAGGACGCGGACAATCTGCCCGTCATCTCCTTCGACGTGGAGCGCGCTTCCCTCTATCTCCAGAAGATGGAGAAGATCGTCGACAACTTCGGCTACTATCAGACGGGCTACGGCTCGGAGATGTTCGCGAACGGACTCTCGCTGATGTGCTACTGCAACCTGCGCGAGGTCTGCAACGTGATCCGCGACACGGATATCCACTACGGATTCCTCCCCGCCCCGAAGCTCGACGAGCTGCAGAAGGACTACATGACCGTCGCGACGGACGTGTACTGGGGGATCCCGGTGTCCTGCGTCTCCGAAATGCCGATGATCGGCACGGTGACGGAGGCCCTCTCCTGCCGGCATTTCAACTACGTCCGTCCGGCGTTCTTTGAGACGACGATGAAGACGAAGCTCTCCGGCACCGAGGATGATACGAAGATGCTCGACCTCATCGCGGACCGTCTGAGCATCGACTTCGGCTATGCGTACAACGCGAACCTCTCGGGCATCAGCTCGATCGACGACCTCGTGCGGGACGGCGTCCGCTCCGACACGGTGGCGTCGACCTTCCAGCGGATGCAGAAATCGATGAACAAGGCGCTCGAGAAGGTTTTGCAGAAGTACGAGGAGCTCCCGTGACCTGAATATGAAAAAGCCCCCGGGATCCCAAACGGATTCCAGGGGCGATTTTTTATTCTGCCAGGATGTCAGATCTTCGCGACGGTAACCGTGCAGGCCTCGCCGTTGATATCCCAGTCTTTCGCGTACCCTTCGATGGACTCAAAGACGAGCTCGTCGCAGAGCGTTGCGGATTTCATCTCGTCGGCGGAGGCGGTGAGGAGCGCTTCGAGCTTTTCGCTGCCCGTCACGCTGACGCGGATGTGGTCGGTGACGACGAAATCCGCTTCCTTGCGCATGGTCTGGACCTTGGAGATCACCTCGCGGATATAGCCTTCGGCGATCAGCTCGTCGGTGAGGTTCGTATCCAGCGCGACCGAGACGTTGTTCTCGGAGACGGTGAAGTATCCGGGCTTCTGCTTGACTTCGATGAGGAGATCGTCCTCGCCGAGCTCCACGGGCGCGCCGTCAAAGTCGAAAGCGAGCTTGCCGTTTTCGCGGAGCTGTGCCATGGCGGCGTTTCCGTCGAAAGCGTCGTCCTGCAGGGTCGCGCGGATCTTTCCGAGGAGCTTGCCGTACTTCGGACCGACGGTCTTGAGGTTCGGTTTGAAGCTGTAGGAGGAGAGCGCGCTCATGTCGTCGACGAATTTCACCTCGCGGACGTTGAGCTCGTCGCGGATGATTTCGGCGAGGTTCTTCTCCGGCGTGACGTCGGAGCGGACATAGAGGGCGGAGAGCGGCTGACGGTTCTTGAGGTTCGCGCCGTTCCGTGCCGCGCGTCCGAGCACCACGATGTCGACGACGGCCTTCATCTGTTCCTCGAGCGTCTTGTCGATCCGGCTCTCGTCGGCGTCGGGATAGGCGCAGAGGTGGACGGATTCGGGCGCGGAGGGATCGACGGAGCAGACGAGGTTGCGGTAGATGTCGTCCGCCATGAAGGGGATGAACGGCGCGGCGACCTTCGCGACCGTGACGAGCGCGGTCCAGAGGGTCATGTACGCGGCGATCTTGTCGTCGTCCATGCCGGAGCCCCAGTAACGCTCGCGGGAACGGCGGACGTACCAGTTCGAGAGCTCGTCGACGCACTCGTACAGCGCCTTCGCGGCCTCGGGGATGCGGTAGTTTTCAAGATGCCCGTCGACGGCCTTGACGGTGGAATTGAGGACGGAGAGGATATAGCGGTCCATCACCGTGAGTCGGCAGTCGGAGAGGCTGTATTTCGTGGGATCGAACTGGTCGATATCCGCGTAGAGGACGTAGAAGGCATAGGTGTTCCAGAGGGTGCCGAGGAACTTGCGCTGGCCCTCCTGAACGGCCTTGCCGGAGAAGCGGGACGGGAGCCACGGAGCGGAGTTGGTGTAGAAATACCACCGGATCGCGTCCGCGCCGTAGGTTTCGAGCGCTTCGAACGGGTCGACCGCATTGCCCTTGGATTTCGACATTTTCTGTCCGTTTTCATCCTGCACGTGCCCGAGGACGATGACGTTCTTATAGGGCGAGCAGTCGAAGAGGAGCGTGGAGATCGCCATGAGGGAGTAGAACCAGCCGCGGGTCTGGTCAACGGCTTCGCTGATGAAGTCCGCCGGGAACTGAGCCTTGAACTTGTCCTCGTTCTCGAAGGGATAGTGATGCTGCGCGAAGGGCATGGAGCCGGAGTCGAACCAGCAGTCGATGACCTCGGGGACGCGGTGCATCTCGCCGCCGCATTCCGGGCAGGTGAGCGTCACGGAATTGATATAGGGGCGATGCAGCTCGATGTCGTCCGGGCAGTTCTTCGACATGGATTTGAGCTCCGCGATCGAGCCGACGGCATGACGGCATCCGCAGGAGCATTCCCAGATGTTGAGCGGGGTGCCCCAGTAGCGGTTGCGGGAGATCGCCCAGTCCTGCACATTCTCGAGCCAGTCGCCGAAGCGGCCCTTGCCGATGGACTCGGGGATCCAGTTGACGGTATTGTTGTTCTTGATGAGGTTGTCGCGGACGGCGGTCATCTTGATGTACCACGATTCGCGGGCGTAGTAGATCAGGGGCGTGTCGCAGCGCCAGCAGTGCGGGTAGTCGTGCTCGAACTTCGGCGCGGAGAAGAGCTTCCCTTCCTTTTCGAGGTCGGTGAGGATGACCGGGTCGGCCTTCTTCACGAAGATCCCGGCATAGGGCGTTTCGGCGGTCATATTGCCGGCGCCGTCGACGAACTGTACGAACGGGAGATCGTACCGACGTCCGACGCGGGAGTCGTCTTCGCCGAACGCGGGCGCGATGTGGACGATGCCGGTGCCGTCGCCCATCGTGACGTAGCCGTCGCAGGTGACATAATGTCCCTTTTTCTTCTGCTTCGCGGCGCATTCCGCGGTGCAGGCCCAGAGCGGCTCGTATTCGCGGTATTCGAGCGCGGAGCCGGGCATCTCCCCGAGGATCTCATAGGCCGGGGCGCCGTCCTTCGCGAGCCTGCCGAGAACGGTGTCGCAGAGGGCCTTCGCCATGTAGTACGTGTACCCGTCGGCGGCCTTGACTTTCACGTAGGTCTCATCCGGATTGACGCAGAGCGCGACGTTGGACGGCAGGGTCCACGGCGTCGTGGTCCACGCGAGGAAATACGCGTCCTCGCCCCGGACCTTGAAGCGGACGACGGCGGAGCGCTCCTTGACGGTCTTGTAGCCCTGGGCGACCTCCTGCGCGGAGAGCGGCGTGCCGCAGCGGGGGCAGTACGGGACGATCTTGAAGCCCTTGTAGAGCAGCCCCTTGTCCCAGATCTGACGGAGTGCCCACCACTCGGATT